>NZ_WIVG01000017.1 GCF_016758115.1 Lactococcus garvieae | reverse complement strand
TTTTAGCGAGTACCACCGCAGAGTTGACAGAGCCATAAAAAAAAGGAATCGCTAATGTTTAAGCGGTTCCTTTTTTTATGCTTTATTCTCGTCTTTTGCAGTTTCTGACTCAATGCTTTTTTAAAAATCTGCTTGCTTTCTCTTACGGGTCATAAGCATTGAGAGTATTCCGGTTCCGAGTAAAATAATCGCTGAAATATAGTAAGGGAAAAAGTAATTAATGTCAAACATCATCCCTGCCGCCAGCGGCCCTAAAATATTGCCAAAGCTTGTAAAGGTTGAATTCAAACCATTGATTGCTCCTTGCTGATCCCCTGCATGCTTTGAAAGATAAGTTGTTACTGCAGGTCTGAACAAATCAAATGCAAGGAAAACAACAAAAGTTGATAAGGCAACAGTTATCCTATTTCCTGTAAAGGCGATAATAGCAATAAAGAGAGCACTTGCAAAGAAAGTCAAATGAATCAGATGCATTTCACCAATCTTTTCGACAATCCAATCAAAGAGGAAAAGTTGGAAGAAAAGAGCAAGTATACCACTGACAGTGATTATCAAAGCAATTTCACTCATTGTGAAACCGAAATTAATCGTTGCCATGATGCTATAAATCGACTCGAAAGCTTGTAATCCAAATGAGGAAATTAAAATAACAACGAAAAGCGATGTAAACATTGGATTTTTAAGAATATCCAGAAACGAAGATTGAGTTGCTTCGGGGTTAATATCCATCGTTTTCTCAGACTCTTTAAGCACAGTCATACTTAAGATAAAGCCCACAAATGCTAATAAGGCGGCCACATAAAAAGGTACCCGTATCCCGAATTTTGCTATAAATCCACCTACACCAGGACCAATAATAAATCCACCGCTAATTGCTGCTGAAACTTTCCCCATCGCCTTGGCACGCTCAGCTACTGTTGTCAAATCTGCAACATAGGCTGTCACGGAAGGCATAAGTAAGGCAGCTGCAATACCGCCTAATGCGCGTGAAATATAGAATACGGCTTTGACTTGTGCTAAGCCAAATAAAAGCTCCGAAAAGGAAAAGATAATCATCCCCAAGGCAATCAACTTTTTCCGTCCAACCTTGTCTGATAAGTAACCTGCAGCAGGTGATGCAATCAATTGAGCAATTGCAAAAATCGAAATCATCATCCCCATGGTTGTTCCTGAAAAATGCATTTGCTCTTTTAATGGTGGTAAAACAGGAATAACAAGGCCCACTCCTAAGAAGACCAGCAGTAGGTTGGAAATCGCTAGATTGATCATCCATTTTTTGTTTTTCATAAAGTTACACCCCCAATCATCCGATAAAAAGACAGATTCAAAAAATTGAAGCCGTCTTTTTAACTTATTTCATTTACTAATACTCATCTATTCTATCATATTATACAACAAAATAAAAAAGTATCGCATTTGTCATTCTGGTGTTTTGGCTAAAATGTCAGACTTTTACTTATGAGGAAAATACTTCTGGGAATAAATAACTTAAAACATCCATTGTAACGCGCCTCCCTTTCCCCTTAAGCGGGTATAAATGAAACAACATTGCTGGGTTAAAGTTCGCCTCAATGATGCTGTAATCAGATGCAGACTCATCTGTGAGCGACTCAATTAAAATATCGATTCCTGTAATATTCACTTGCAATACTCGGGCAGCTTGTTCAGCAATCGTTTTGTAAGCTTCGGGCATTTCATCAGTCATATCAATTGAATCACCACCAGTAGAGATATTTGAATTTTCTCGAAGATTTACTCTCACTCCTTTTTCAGGTATACTTTGCTCTGTATAGCCTTGCACCTCAAGCATTAGTTTTTCTGTTTCAGTGATTTGTATTTTTTCCAGAGGGTAGCGATGATCAATTCCTCGTAAAGGATTTTCATTTTTTGATTCTACCAGTTGCGCAATAGTCGATAAGCCATCACCGATAACATGTGCTGCATCTCGTCGAAGAACAGCTCTTGTTTTACCGTCAAGCACAAAGAAACGATATTCCGTTCCAGTCACAAATGTTTCAACAATAACTTCCTTATCTTCATGAAAAGCAATATCTAGCGCTTTTCTAAATTGTGCTTCCGTTGCTGGTTGCTTAAATATAGAAATGCCCAAGCCATAGTTTGTTGATTTTGGCTTAATGACGATAGCCTTATCTTTAAATAGCGGATAAGCTGCCAAGGCCGTTGAATGTTCCCTAAACTCTTGTCCTTTAGGCGTTTTCAGCTGTGCACGATCCAGTAACTTTTTCGTTACCACCTTATTTTCCATGATGGCATAGGCTACCATAGAGTCCTTGGAAGTCATATTTCCTTTTTCAACAATCTCTGTATGTGACTTGTACGTGAGAGAAACCATCTGATCTTGAGCGTCTAAGACTTCTACTTTTAGTCCTTTCTGAATCGCATCAAACAATAAGTTTTGAGTAGAGAGCTCTAAGTCAGTGAACCCTGCCAGCTGAAAGGGATGTTGATAGGTCTTCTTGCGATAATCCCTTGCTAATTCTAAGGCAAAATTTGCGTTCTCTTGATAAGCCAACTCCATTTGACCTGCTATTGTCATTTCTGGCTTTTCCAACATCTGAGCGAATTTGTCGATAATAATCTGATCTTCTTGTGAAAGATTGAGTGCTTGCGCAAAATGACGCATTTGTGAGAAAAACTGTTGTCCTTCTTCATAATAACCTGTCTTTTCTAAGGGATGTTCCAAGGCAACGATATCATTTATTTCATAACCCCGTCTCTGACTTACATCTGTAC
This sequence comes from Lactococcus garvieae, assembly GCF_016758115.1. GTDB lineage: Bacteria > Bacillota > Bacilli > Lactobacillales > Streptococcaceae > Lactococcus > Lactococcus muris. The sequence goes on along the minus strand of NZ_WIVG01000017.1, from coordinate 42,173 downwards.
AATCTTCCTCGTCCATATAAATAAGATAAAGAACAAAGAGATGAATAAAACGGCTTGTATCCTCATCCATTGCTATACGGGCAAATGGATTCAGGTCAAAGTTCCGAAACTCTACATATTGAATTCCACTTTCCATAAGCTCTTCTGCACGTGTTCCACCACGTAAACGTACAGCAGAATAAAACTCTTTCATCTCTGACAATGAACCTGACTCAACGTAAGTCGACAGGTCATTATAGTACTTCTCCAAGCTCTGATAGCTGACAAAAATCTCCTGAGCATTGCGATAACCAAACTTTGAGTTTCTGATAGACCGCACAGGCTGATGAGGCACTTCTGCCTCATCGGTGAAAAATCCAAAATCTGCGCGTGGAGAAGCACCCAGACAATAAGTAATAATCCACATGTAACGCAAATATTGTCGAGCGAGTTTCATATATACTTCCGTCTTGAACTCTTGAAAGTCTCCGCTTCCCTGCTGCTCCCACATCGCTTGAAGCAGGACATCCGCAAATTCAAAATTATAATGGATACCAGATACCATCTGTTTACGTTTACCATACTTTGAGGCTAGGCCCTGACGATAAGCCACATCCTTTTCTTTTTCAAGCTCAGCCAATCTGATGTCATCTTCATTTTCTGGAAGTGCGGGAGGCATAGATTGCACCCAAAGTAGCTCCTCCTCTTCAAGAGAACGGATGATGACATCATGAAGGGCTTCCATGAATTGTAAGGCTTGCTTTGGATGATCAAAAACTGGAGTAATAGCTTCAATCTGTGTTTCTGAAAAATCAGTTTGAATATAGGGATGAAAGCTGCGTGCTCCTAAACACTTAGGATGAGACAAGGTACTCAGCTCTCCCGTTGAATCTATACGATGCCCTTCTCTTTCTAGGCCAAAATGTGCTTGAAAGAGATAAGGTCTTACTTTTGTACTTGATAATATTTTACGATAAGAAATAGCCATTTTTATTTCCATAGTTTCTATATTTTATTTTTAATATATTTATTAAAGTATTCATTGTTATTATACCATGTTACTCCTCGTCACTGACCGAAATAAAATTGGTTTTTTATTTATTGTCCATTGTCTAGTGATACACTTTTCAGATAAATTTGTGTTGCTTGTGATTTAAATGCAGGTTTCAGCAGATTATTATTCTTTTCTCGTTCATTACTTACTTGGACATACTTTAAATTCCTAAACATAAAAAGCTAATGAATTTCTAAATTTTGTTAAAATAAAAATAGACAGAAAGGAAGGATTTGTAGAAATCCATTAATATAAAAAATGAATAAAAAATTAGTTTTAGGTCTAGCCTTATTTTCTCTCACTTCTTTTGGGGTTTTGACCGCTTGCAGCAAAAAAGAAAACGTTAAGCCTGAGCCAAAAGAAATTATCGTGGCGACGAATGCGAACTCAAAGCCCAATACCTATATGGAAGGCAATAAATTGACAGGTTACGATATTGAGCTTGCACGTGCTGTTTTCAAAGAACTCCCTGAGTACAAATTGAAGTTTCAAGTGATTGATTTTAATTCCGTACTTTCTGGAATTGACAATGACCGTTTTCAAATGGCCGCAAATGCTCTTTCTTGGACACCTGAACGTGCAGAGAAATACAGTTATTCGCTTCCCTTATCCAAGTACGCAACATCGGTAGCAGTTAAACCTGACTTGCACGTCAAATCATTGAGTGATTTAGCTGGTAAAACAACGGAAGTCTTGTCTGGTGTACAAGTCACAACGATGCTTGAAAACTGGAACAAGGAAAATCCAGAAAAAGCAATAAACTTAAAATATATGGATGCCAGCTATCCGTTAACTTCTTATGTTGCTGATGTTGACTCAGGCAAGAGTGATTTTGTGATTTACGACCAAATTTCACTCACACAAATTATCCAGCAACACGCTTATGATTTAAAAGTCGAGCCGATTGATTTAGGTGAGACAGATAAACATACGGGATTTAGCTATTTCATTTTTGGTAAGGAAAAAGAAGGCAGAGACCTTCAACAGAAAGTCGACAAAGCCTTGGTAAAACTTCAAGAGAATGGCACAATGAAAAAACTTTCTGAAAAATACCTCGGTGGCGATTTTACTCCTAGAGAGGAAGATATGAAAGATGAGAAAGATTAAAGACGCTACATATTGGGCAGAAAAAATACGTACTGGGCAAATCAGTGCTGCTGAATTACTTCAAAGTACTCAAAAAAAGATTGAAGAAATCAATCCGAAATACAATGCCGTCGTTGCTTACGACTTGAATCAGGCTCAAACTGATTTATCAAAAACAGAAGACGGCTATTTCGCAGGCATTCCTTTTCCACTAAAGATGCTAGGTCAAGATCATGCAGGACTTCCGTCAACTTCGAGTTCCAAACTTTTTGAAGACAGTATGGCCCACTCAGACGACAACTTCGTCAAAGCTGCTCTTGACGCTGGCTTAACTCCCTTTGGACAAACAAATTCTCCTGAATTTGGCTTTAAAAATATTACGGATTCAGCTTTATATGGGGACACCCGTAATGTTTGGAATACAGCTTATTACTCTGGTGGCTCCTCTGGCGGTGCAGCTTCCGCTGTAGCTTCTGGCATCTTTCCCATGGCTGGCGCATCTGATGGCGGTGGGTCCATCCGTATCCCTGCTTCTTTTTCAGGACTTATTGGTTTGAAAATGACACGAGGACTTATGCCCCAAGGTCCAGGGAATTATCGAGGTTGGCAGGGGGCTGCAACCACAGGTGCTTTGACTGTTTCTGTGCGTGATACAGCCAGCTTTTTAGCAGAAATGCAACGTGTGCAAGAAGCCGACCCTTATCAAACTGAGTTACTGGATAGGGAAGCATTACATCATCTTACTGAACCTGAAAGGCCTTTAAATATTGCTTATTCCTTTGACTCTCCTGTCTCAGGAATATCAATTTCGGAGACCTCTAAGGCTGCACTTCAAAAAGCTGTCGACTTTCTAAAAAAACAAGGACACCAACTGATAGAGATTGCTTTTCCACTCAATGCCCGTCCTTTGATTCAAACTTACTATCAGATGAATGCTGCTGAAACATATGCCATGCTCAAACCATGGGAAATCGCTAATGACAGAAAGATAAACAACGGCGATGTAGAACCACTGACTTATGCTTTGTTAGAAGCCGGTCGCAATGCAGATGCTGCTTCTTATATTCAAGCTTTAAATCAGTGGGATAGCGCTTGTGCAACGTTTGATGAAGAAATTTTTAAAAATTTTGATTTCTTCTTAACACCGACAACAGCAAAAACAGCGCCCAAAATTGGCGAAGAGCTCATCCATCCTAACATTACGGAAAAAATGAAACACATGGAATTGTACGACTTCTCTGAACAAATCGCAACCATAGAGCAAGCATTTGAAAACTCCTTGGCTTTCACACCTTACAACTTCATCAGTAATCTCACAGGACAGCCCGCCCTATCCCTTCCAATTTACCTGGAAGCAGCCACACATCTGCCGCAAGGTGTCCAAGTCTGGGGCAAGAAAAACTCCGAGATACTGATGCTAAGATTGGCTTTACAGTTTGAAAATAATGACCAGTTTATATTGCCTGAGTTTTATCGTAATTGATGACTGACAGGTATTTCATCAAACGAGAATACTGTATGAAGCAAGCTTCAACTTGTTTATCAATCTGATTGACCAATATATTTCAGGATTTTTTGATCAATAGTAAGCAGTCTAAAATCATCGACAAAGCACTCTTACAGCCTGTCAAAACTTCAAGTCAATTGCTTTCTTTAAACGTCTATCAGAAAAACGAAAATACTCTTTGCTTCTATCAAAAAGGAGGTTTTAAACTTGCAGCAGCAAGTCTTAATAGAGATAATAATGAGAAAGAGTTTTTGATGATTTGCGAAAACTAAAAAAATAGAAATGCTGGTATTGCAGCATTTCTATTTTTTTAGTTCAATATATAGATTTTAATTTTGATAATCGCTTTTATTTGAGATAAAATCGAAAAAAGCTAAGCCAATGATAAAAAGAATCATTGATAAAATAAATTGTAAGAAGATCGTCAAAAGGTAAGCAGGGACATTTTCAGCACCTTGAAGAATAAAGAGGGAGAGTTTTATAGATATAAACCAAGCCACACCTTGAATTCCCGAAGGCATACGGTTGAGACGATGATATAAGTGTTTTAAATAGTTATCCATAAATTATCTCCTTATTTTCAAGAGAGTGGCGCATTTTGCGCCATTTCCGCCCAAACACAAAATTAATTGTTTATACTTTTTTCTATTTGTTATACAATTGGATTATAACAGAATAAGGAGAAAATGTAAAATGAAAAAAATTGTATTGCTGTTAGCCGTCTTAGCGCTAGGAACTGTTACTTTTGAAAAACTTGGTATCGCAGATTTAGAACAGACTTCTGGTGGACTCACTGCTGAGCAGTTAGAGAAAAGAGGAGAGGTCCAAACTAGAAAAGTGGCAAATGTTGGTGGAGGAACTTGGTATTATATGGTTAATGTAAATGGACGAACTATTTCAGAATATAATCACAGAGATAGAAAACATTCAGCAACAGTTAGCCGAACAAATGGTGTTTTTAACAAGTCTGTGAGACCCGCTGGGCAAACTGCCAGAGCATCACTTCCATATAAATCGGGAGCAAACTCTGTTTATTGGAATAATTCACCTAAAGAAGCAGTCGGTAATTATAATGGAGCAAAATTCTAATTTTTTATAAGTAGTGTAACACCTCTTGTTCTCTATTTTGAGGAATAAAATGAAAAAAATAATCTTAACACTAATGACTTATTCTTGTTTCATAACATTTTTACTATTAAATAGTTCGGATTCATTTAAAATCAAAGAGTACCCTATAAGCAAAATTATAAATGTTGCGGAAAGTTATAAAAAAAGTGAAAATCCATATAAATTATATGATGGTTTAAAAAAATTGAAATAAAATATAATGTAAAAACCATTAAATTTACAAGTTTTAAAAATGATCAAGTGATCCAACATAATTTTAACTCTATCAGTCCGATTTCTTGGAATAAGCAAAATTTTTAGACCAAAACAAAGTATAAATTTCTAATTATCTTTTTATATTTTCTTAAATGCTCGTAAAGCCTTATTCTATGTGCTTTCGAGTATTTTTACTGTAGGAAGATACTTCACGTTTCTTTGCATATTTCCTCATGTCTTAGCTGTCAGAAGTGGTAAATAAGTAGTAAATTCATTTGTACTACTAAGCAACAAGACGCTCCTGTTGCTTCTCTTTATTCAAGCGTTTCATTTCTGCCATTGCAGAATCGAATGTTGCATGTGCGTAATAGTTCAGCGTCATGGCTATATTAGCATGTCCCATAATGTACTGTAATGCCTTTGGATTCATTCCTGCATTTGCATAGTTGGTACAGAATGTATGTCGCAAACTATGTGGAGTGATGTGTGGCAATTTATCCTCGTTATACTTATTGTATTTCTTAACAAGACCTTTCATCATGCCGTTGTAATCACTTGCCACTTTTGGATAGTTCTTTCTATTAAGAAAGAGGAAATCACTATATCCATCAATCTCAACACGCTTATCATTCTTTCGATTCGCTAACACTCGCTTAAATGCTTGATAGGCTTCTTCAACCATAGGAACTTGACGTTCGCCACTTTTGGTCTTTGGTGTTTCAATGTAGTACCCAATTTCAGTATCTCTCAATAGCTGATGGTCTATATTGACAAGACGATTCTCAAAATCTAAATCTGGAAGTGTCAAACCACCAAACTCTGAAATACGAAGACCTGTTTTTAAGAGTATCAGAATTTCATCATAATTTTTGCTGTAGGTTTTATCAGCTTTTGCAAAGGCTAACAGTTTTTCTTCCTGTTCTTCTGTTAGTACGGTCTTAGGGACAGTATCATCATCAAGAACTGCTTTCAGTTGAAAGTCAAATGGATTCTTCCGAACACAATCATCTTGTATAGCAATATAGAATGAAGCCTTTAAAGAACGTTTGTAGTTATTGATGGTTTGATAAGCATAACCATTTTCACTCATTCTAATAGCCCATTCTTTAGCGTCTGATGGCTTAATACTGTCAATACTTCTTACACCTAACTTGTCTTTCTTCAAAATATCCATAAGATATTTGCGTCCAGTTTCAGTGTTTTTTCTAACCTTTGGTCTTTGAGCGTTCTGTTTTGCGTAAAGCTGGCAGAGTGTCATTTTCTTTCCTACAACATCAATACCATCATGAATGTCTTTCTGTAACTCTGCGATTTTCTCTCTAAGTGAGATACAATCACGCTTTCCTGCTGGTACTCGGTCTGTAGCCACAAGTTTCCACGAGTAAACAAATTGCGGTTCTCCAAATGAATCTATATATTTGTATAAGTATCTTCCGTCTTTTCGTTGGCTCTCTCCAGTCTTTAAGATTCGACCTTTATTGTCACGTCTTTTTTCTGACATGGCATTTGCTCCTTTCCTTTATGGAAAGAGCCTTGATACGACTTAATACTATTTTATCATATACAAGACCCTTTGGCGACGCTAGATTGCGTCCAATGTATCTATAATTTTTTCAAATTGTTTTCGTTTAATCTGAATACGATTGCCATTCATAATCAGCCAATTTGCATTTTTATTTTCCTCTGCCAAGCGTCGTAGCTTGTTTTCGCCAATACGAAAATATTTTGACGCTTCTTCAATGGTTAGGGTATAACGTTCCCAAATAGGAATGTCAGTCTGCTTCATAAAATCCTCCTTTCCAAATCACTTATTTGGATTTCATAAAAGTTGTTTTACCAGCAATCGAACAGCTTTAGCAAAGCTCACGGGAGTTCCACCCCTGCATGGTTCTCATGTAGCCATACTCATTGCCTGCGACGGTTTTATCACGCTCGGACTATTGACTGTATGGGAGTATCATTATCACGATAAGAATGTCGTTGCAGGCAATCCTGCTAAAGATTGCTTCTCGGATCACTAACATGAATCGCTCGCTATCTTTATAAGATAGGTCATGGCGGTTAGTTCCGTTGGCTCTTTTCTTATCGAAACGTATTCGATTACTTTTATTCAGTTTTCAAAGAACAATGGCTCGTTAGCCTATCAAAACACATTGAAAGCTCAATATGCTTTGGTGGAATAACAAACCTCCCTGTTCGGGAAGCGTGGAATGGTTTAGCACGCTTCCACGAAAGGAGAGAGGATATTACTTAATTTCAAATGACAAAATCTTTGTAATCAGTCTGGTTTCCATTCTTCCACGTAAGACTTCATCAACGACCATACTTTGATTGCCATATTCATCTTTCATAAGTCGTAGGGAACGCTTCGTTATGTACCCTCTGTAATGATGTAGAATCTGGTTAATCGCTTCGGTATCGCCATCTGTTGCCTTTACAATGAGAGGAAAGGGAATCATAGGATATTGTGTTTTCATTCTTCAAATTCCTCCATAAACTTTTTAATTAAGGCTAGTCCACTGGTTCTATGCCGATAGACAGTAGAACGGTTCAATTTCAACAGGTCTGCAATTTCTGAATCGCTCATGTCCATAAAGTAAAACAGCAGTAGAATTTCACGTTTCTTGTCTGGCAACTCACGTAATGCTTCACTCAACAAATCATTTTCAACGCCTACTGATAACCCATTGAGTGTAAAAATCTGAAAGTCAGTTGAATAGTTATCTGTTGTCGCAAACTGGCTAACAAGATAATCGCCAACATCCGAAAAGGACACCTCACGCTTTGCAATCCTTGAAAGATAAAGCATATAATTCTTTCGCTCGTCTTCCATAGCACGTTTACAGATATAGTCAAACTGATTTTCTATTGTGGTCTGAAAAGAAGATGGTTTCATGTTTCTCACCCCCTTTCTGTCTAGGAAAGGAAGTGAGCCTTGCTCGTTTATCTCCTTTCACTCTTAGTCCCAATGTGAAAGGGGGATTTGTTGCATTACTGATAAATAAACTTTGTAAAAAAGTTCTGAATAGCCAAAAAAGCATATAAACAGATTTATTTCTCTGTTTACATGCTTCTGTTATTCTATCTATATGATTTATAAAACCACATTGGTGGACGTACTTATCTATTGCAGATAGACGACTTTTTTTGACAAGAACCCAATGTAAGGAAATTTATTGTATATGATGTACTTCATGGCGACGTTGACCTCCAACAAACCGCCATTTGGAAGTAATATACAATATTTTAACAGCGTAAATAGCACTACCATATAACGGTTTTTTTTATTGGCGTTTAGTAGTGCTTTTTATTAAATATAAACCTATAAACCATATAACACGTTTTTCTATACCTGTTTTTAATTCAGTAGGAACAATAAAATGTATAGAGGTGGTCTACTATGCGTAAAAAAGAAGATAAATATGATTTTAGAGCCTTTGGTTTAGCCATTAAAGAAGCTCGATTGAAACGAGGTTTAACTCGTGAACAAGTGGGAGCATTGATTGAAATTGACCCACGGTACTTAACTAATATTGAAAATAAAGGGCAACACCCCAGCATACAAGTTCTTTATGACCTTGTATCGTTACTTCATGTTTCCGTTGATGAATTTTTCTTACCTGCTAATAACTTGGTAAAAAGCACCCGACGATTACAGATAGAGAAATACATGGATAGCTTTACAGACAAAGAACTATCCTTAATGGAATCTTTAGCCAGCGGTATCAACGAAGCAAGAAACATCGAAGACTAATTAAAAGAATCCATACATAACGGAAAGAGCCGATAAAATGAGATTGTATTAATCTCATTTTATCGGCTCTGCGTCTTTGCGTCTGGCTCTGTAATCACAGTTACTTTGAACTGCTTTATTTCAATTAAATTTTCTTGTCTGCATTTCGGACAATAGAGGGGGAATTTTTTTAATTCAGTATCTTCCCTTATCTTTAATCGTGTTTTATTTCCACATACAGGACACAATATCCACTTGTAGTTTATAATAACTATCTCCTCCTTTACACTTTAATTCAAATCTTTATTAAAAAATATTTCATCTTATTTAACAAGAAACCATATTTATATAACAACATAAAATACACTAAGTTATTTTATTGAACATATATCGTACTTTATCTATCCGACTATTTGGACGACGGGGCTGGCAAACAGGTTCACCGGTAGTAACATGGTACCCTTTTAACTCTGTTAAACAAACACTACGTCCATTTGTAAAGAAAGTTAAATCACTACGATATTCTTGAATACACCGAGCAGGGATTTCTCCACTAAGAATGACCTCATTATTTTTCAATTGAGTGTCTACGATGTTCGCACAATATTTAGGAGCATCGTTGTATGCTCGTGAAAGATATTCCTGTGGCGCATAAATTTTAAAACTAAGATATGGCTCTAACAATTCTGTTCCAGCTTTTTTTAAGACTTGTTCCAATACAATAGGAGCAAGCATCCGAAAATCTGCTGGGGTACTAACAGGGCTATAGTATAAGCCATACTTAAAACAGATTTTACAGTCCGTCACATTCCAACCATACAATCCTTGTTCACAGCCATAGCGTATCCCCTCCATAACTGCCTTTTGAAACGATTGATTTAAGTATCCAAGAGAAACCGAGCTCTCATACTGCATTCCACTTCCCAACGGAAGCGGTGATACAGATAAACCAATGGAAGCCCAGAAAGGATTTGGCGGCACTTCGATGTGAATGGTATATTCTGCATTTTTTAACGGTCTCTCCATATAAATGACTGTAGGCTCTTTTAGTTCTATCTCCACATGATACTTTTCTTGCAACAGTGCACTAATCACTTCCATTTGTACTTTCCCTAAGAAAGAAAGTATAATTTCATGTGTCGTAGAATCCACGTAATATCGTAGAAGCGGATCACTATCTGAGATTTCCAAAAGGGCATCAAGCAACATTTCTCTCTGTTCAGGTTTACTCGGTTCAACAGTTGTTTGTAGTAGAGGGTGCGGATTTTCAATCTTTTTTCTCTGTGGCAATAGTTTTGTATCTCCAAGAACACTATTTAACTTCAAAAACTCATTTTGCAAAATAACAATTTCTCCAGAATAAGCTCTATCAATCTTACATAATTCACCATTTATTGAAGTATACATTTCTGTAACTTTTATTTTTTCTTTTTCTGATACTCTAACCGAATCTCGTAAATGTAGTACTCCACTATAAAGGCGTATATATGCAAGACGTTGTCTTTTTTTTGTATATTCAATTTTGAAAACATTTCCGCAAAGTTCAGACGGACCTCGATGTGTTGATGAATAAAATTTATTAGTAATAACTTCTATAAGGTTATCAATCCCTATATTACTTTTTGCACTTCCATGATAAAGAGGGAACAGAGAACAATTCTGAAATCTTATGCTTTCCTCTTGTTCGAGTTCCAATGCTTCTAATGATTTACCGGACATATATTTCTCTAAAAGGTCATCGTTTCCCTCTATTACCGTATCCCATTGTTCAGATTCGGTAAAGTTCGTCACACACATATTAGGATACAGTTCTACCTTCTGTTTGATTACAATTTCGGCAGAAAGTTTCTCTTTAATATCCTGATAAACCGTTGATAAATCAATTCCATTTTGGTCAATCTTATTGATAAAAAAGATTGTGGGAATCCCCATTTTCCTAAGTGCATGAAATAATATACGAGTTTGTGCTTGTACGCCATCTTTTGCAGAAATCAGTAGAATTGCCCCATCTAAAACTGATAATGAACGATATACTTCTGCTAAGAAATCCATATGTCCTGGCGTGTCTATGATGTTCACCTTCGTATTTTCCCACTGAAAAGAGGTTATTCCCGTCTGAATTGTAATTCCTCTCTGACGTTCTAAAAGCGTATTATCCGTCCTCGTTGTACCTTTGTCCACGCTTCCTAATTCTGTAATCGCTCCACTGTTATATAATAAGCTTTCTGTTAAGGTAGTTTTTCCTGCATCAACATGAGCTAAAACTCCAATATTAATAATTTTCATGTGATTTTCCTCCATTCAAAAACCCAAAAGGGCATAAAAATCCCAGTGATAAATACTTTTATCACTGGGATTTTTATGCATAACCATAGGCATACAAAGCATACAGATATTCTCCGGATACTTTAGAATCACATGATAAAGGTATTCTTAAACTGGGTACAAAAAACTAAGCCCTCCTAAAAAAGGACATCCAATTATTTGTTTCCACTATCAAATTGACAGTTTATTTAAGAATACCTTGCCGCATATTTATTAACTCCTTTTAAATAGATACTTAAATAATAGCACGTAAGAGCATATTTGTAAAGGAATCTCCAATTTTTTATCAAAGAGAGTACGTGATTACAAAATAGCTGTAATAATGTACCAATATTTGTTATTCTATAATCTTCCAATTACTCCCGTTCTTTTCAAGTACCAAATCAAATTGAGATACCTGCGTTGCTTTGGTCTGCTGGTCGATATACTCCACTGTCAGCGATACCGTGACTTGATTATCCTTACGATTGTGAATAGGATTTACCAGTTCTTGAAAGATGTACTCTTTTCCGATTGGTTTTAATATCCCGTCATTCACATAGTAGGAAAGTTCACTGGCTGTCGCTGTAGGATAGAGCTTGAAGAACGTCGTTAAAAACTCATTGATTTCATTGGTTGTAATGGAATCAACCGTCCCCTCACTTTCAATGGCTTTTGGTTTATAACTTGATTTCTTAGGTATGTTGGTAATGGTCGGATTCTTAACCAGTACCATATTTCCAGAACCATCTACATAGACACTCACTATATAAGCAGAGTGGACGGTCTTTGTATTTTCTCCCTCTGTAATGAGCTGGTCTACACTGTAGGTTACATTAAACTCATTGTCGCCAGTTGGCTCTACCGTCCATATCTGAAATCCTCTTACAGAAGACGATACAGGAATATCTTTGCGTACTGTATCAACATTGAGAGCTTGAAGTTCATCTGTCAGATAGCCTTTTAGACTTTCCATTCGATTATCAATGGACTTATCGGATTGCTCCCATGAATAGTAGACTTTCGCAAAGTTCTCTACAAAATTTTCTACATGATGAGTATCAACGTATTCCTTTTCTATGATAGTTGTTTCGTGAATAGTATGAGTATCTATAGCTGTAAAGTGCTTGAATATCGCAAAGCTGAAACTAAGCCCTAAAAGTACCCACAAGGCAATCACAACCTTTTTATGAGGATTGACCTTATAGACACGAGGTTTCTTTTCCTTTGGTATCTGTTTTTCTTTATTCTGATTTTTTCTAAATTTCATCATTAAATCTTCCTTTCTCATTGTTTGATTCGTCCTGCTCCCACTAAATGCTGTTGCCAGTAGGGGCTTGTTAAGTCGGCATAACCGATTGGGTCGCCTGCATGAAACATACGGTTATTGCCAAGGTATATCCCAACATGAGTAATATAAGAGCCAGCGTTATAGGTAGAATGAAAGAAAACCAAATCGCCAGCTTGTGCTTCCGATAGTGGGATATGCTGGGTCACATCATATTGCTGTTGTGCGGTTCGTGGTAAGTTAATTCCAGCTTTTCCATACGTCCATTGTGTCAGTCCGCTACAATCAAAAGAAGTAGTCGGGGAAGCTCCACCGTAAACGTATCGCCAGCCCTCATATTTCAGTGCTTCGTCCATGATGGCTTGTACCGTATCATCATCAAACTCTGTTGTGACAAGATACTGCGTTACCAGTTGCACATAAAACATATTGCCATAGTTGTATCGCCAGCCCCCATTGATAGGTATGGCTATGGGATTGGGGTAAGACACTTTTTCGCCACCTGAATACTCTTTTGAGAAACTTTGAGCCAGTTCAAAGGTATATTTATTTCCACGATTAGCCACATACCCTAAGAAACCACCACCATAATTGTAGGACTGGATAACCGATTCTAAATCTACACTGAGCCTTTCGCTACTGGCTAATAATTCACTGAAATACTTCACACCTTGCTTAATGGATTCTTCTGTACTCAATGAATTAGGTGGAAGACCGAGGGATTCCGAGGACTGCATAACATCTTCCGCAGTACCGCCCGATTCCACCTGTATAATCGCAAGAAGTATGTTGACATATTCTTCAACGCCATATTCTTTGGCATATTTTTCTACCATAGGCTTATGAGCCAGCACTTCTGCGGAAACATTCACACCTCCATAATGAATATTGGAAATTCCGCTGTCCTGTTCATCTGAAAATAAAATGGCAACAAACAGAAGCAGTGAGAAGACCATCAAGAATAATCCAGAACCACCAATCACTAAAGTTTTCAACTTCATGGTTTCTTACCGACTTTCTTAATGGTGGCGGTTTTGATTGGTGGTCTACTTCTTGTATTTTGTAGTGGTACTCTTTGAACAGTAGACGGACGTTCTTTTGTGATTGGACGTTGTGAAGTTCTATCTGCTGTAGTGGTTGAAGTTGCTGGCTTTTGAACGGTTTTTTCTTGAACGGTATTGCCTTGGCGTTCCACTTTTGGACTTGAAAAATCGGACTTAACTGCTGGACGCTCTTGTTTGGCTTGTTGAGATTCCTTATATGAAGTCTGAATATTAGACTGTTTTGAGGTCTGTTCATCATGATATTGTTCTTGTCTTGTAGTCGGTCTTTCATGAACAGAAGAAGCAGGCTGTTTTTTCTGTTTGACCTGTTCCATTTCAGAGCGACGCTTCGCAATGGTTTTTCGCCTTTGTTCCTGCTGTTCCTTGCGTCCACTGGCTCTGTCCGCTTTGGTTTGAGAAATACTACTGGTTAAATCACGGACATTCTCTTTTACTTTGGATTTTCCTTGATATACTGCATATCTTGCATTGGTCGGCAAATCTTTAACCTGTTCTTTCAAACCACTAGCAGTGTCTACCATTCTGTCTTTGGTATCAGCTACTGTACCGATGGTTTGACCGATACGTTTTCCAAGTGTTGATTTTTCCTTTCCGTCTGGTCGGGAGTGATCTGCTTGTGTCCTTGCAGAACTCCCCGAACCCGACTGTCCTTTTTTACCTGTAACAATGGCAGACCCAGCCCCTAGAGTAGTCATGGAACGTCCAAGTTTCCGCTGTAGACGGTGCATGTGAGCGTGCATAAGCATACGAGGTTTTCTCATCACACGACTTCCCACACTTTGAGAATCGTTACTCTGTAGAGAAAACATACTCATTAAATCGCCCAGCTTGAAGTAGATTCCTGCAAAGGTCACAATCTGTAGAAAAGCAATCAAAAAGAACGGATAACCAGCCGATAAGGTATAGAGCATGGTTGAAATACTAAATGCTGTCGTAATAATCAATGTGATTCCAGCTCGTGTCAAAATGGTATTAAAGAGCTTTGTTATGGCTCGTTTTGACATACCATCAAATGATGGAATCATGCTTAAAATAAAGCTCACAGGCAGAAACATAGCATAGATGATAAAAAGTACCTGCGAGAAAATCATGATTCCTGTTAATAGGAATACAAATATGGAAATCCCAATATTGAAGACAAATAGGAAGAAGACTGTACCTAAACGGTTAATGGTCTTTGTAATGGTTAGATTGGTATTGCTTCTGTCTTCAATTTCTTCCGCAACAATTTTTTCTCTGTCTTCGCCATTGTTGGAATCTGGGCTGGTGGAGAGCAGGCTTTCCACACGGTCAATACCGATACTTTCAATGTCTGAACTGTTGTATTGAAGCAGTAGCCACGGTTGCTGAACCTGTATGGAAAACAGGCTATCTCTGATTAAGTCCACGCTGTCCTTGCCTTGACTATCGGAATGGGGCATGACAATCTTCGTGCCAAGTGATAAACTGGCATTACTGATGTCTGATGAAAAGTCATTGATTTTTTTAATGTAGTCGGGAGCGTAGGCAATAAAGGAAGCCGATAGGATAAACACCAGCACAAAATTCATAATGGCATGAATTGCCTTTGTGGTTTCTCTCTTTATCAGTCCCGTATAGGCAACATAAACCCCAAGAACCAAAATCAAGAGTAAGAGGAATCCAACATAGAAACCCTCTGTTGAAAATCCGTTTGCACTCACACCAGCTAAGGTCTGCATATTCTTACCAATGGAATCTGCTGTAGCGGAAATGAAGTCTAAGGAATAGGCTTCCTGTACTAAGTAACCTGTCGCATTGGAAACATACAAACTGATTGTCCAAATAAAATTGGTAATGGCATATAGTCCATACATGACCTGTTTTCCAATCCCGTCCGACCAGTTCCACGGAAGCCAGCCCCAGCTATTATCCACATAAAAATCCAGTTGATAGTTTTCAAGTGGGTATCGGCTGTATTCATTTGCCACATTGACCGTATCATCTACCAAGCCCGCAGCTTGAACCACCGTTCCCAGCATGGCTAAAAGAAAAATGGCAATCACAAGTGTGAAAGCCACTGTCATTGCCACTTTACCTAGACGTTTCAGCGTCCAGTTTGATTTTATTCTGTTTACTATTGATGGTTTCACATTTACACCTCTTTTCGCACAGGTGGTCTGGTATCAAAGGCATGGAGCAGTTCTTCAAATACAGGGTGGAACTGTATCACACCGACACGACCATATAAATCACTGATAAGGCATTGCCCGTTTTCCAAATCACGCAATCGCTTCTGATTGTTTTCGTCCTCTGGGTCTACACCAAAAAAGGCTAAGGTCTTTTTAATCTCGTTAAGGTCAGTGGAACGAAATGCAAATTTTAAGCCGAGGTTATTTTTCAGTTTTTCATCTAAGAGGTCGTCTGTATTTTGGGTCACGAAATATACCCCAGCGTTCATAGCACGACCAGCCCGAACCAGCTTCATAGATAGTGTTTTTCCTTGTGCTACCTGTAAAAAGCTCCATGCTTCGTCTAAATCTACAATCTTGAAAATGCTTCGGTCTGTATGGATAAAGTCTAAAGCAAAGGTACTAATGACAATCAGCATAGCAACGGATAAAAGCTCCATAGTGGTATATTCCTCAAAGGAAGTTTCCTTGTCGGGAAGTACCAAGTCCGCAACCTGTATAATGTTCAGTTGTTTTTCTAAGCTGATAGACTGCTCCACATAACCATTACTGAATAATAAATGTGCAAAGTCATAGTCTGTAAAACTTTCGATATGGTCGGCTATACTGGTACTTAGTGGCGTATTCTCAACCCGTAATTCCTCAATCACTTTCATCAACCCTCGTACTTCACTATTGGTTACTGCACGAATGGCTTTTCTAAGGATTGGGAAGCGTTCCCCATCACGAGAGGAAATCCCCGTAAGGAATGTCAGAATATCAATAGCCAGTGATTCAGAATCTTTGGGATTTTTCATAATCACATAAGGGTCAAGTAAGCCTTTGTTTTTCTCATCAGAAGTCAGAGTGACGATATTGATTTCATGGGAAATCTCTGGCAAGGTTTCTTTCCATCTGCCACGTTCTGCTTTTGGGTCTACAATCACTGCTTGTGCCCCATAAAGCACCGCATAATAGACGATAAGGTTATTCGCAAAGGATTTACCACCACCCAGCGAACCAACAAAAGCCGACGCTAACGCATTGGTTACTGAACCCTTAACCCCTTGAC
This sequence comes from Lactococcus garvieae, assembly GCF_016758115.1. GTDB lineage: Bacteria > Bacillota > Bacilli > Lactobacillales > Streptococcaceae > Lactococcus > Lactococcus muris. The sequence goes on along the minus strand of NZ_WIVG01000017.1, from coordinate 25,634 downwards.
TGGCAAGAGCAGGTTTCAGATAGACATTGCGTCCAGTATCTAAGCTGTAGCCAACATAAATCCCCTCATTTTCCCCCAGCATTTGAGTAGCACCAAAACCTAAACCAGCGAGGAAATCAGAGGTCACGTATTGAATATAATCATTCATATAACGCTTGCTGGCAGGTAAAAATTCTTCATGTAAGCCGAGCATATCCCCAAATGGTCGTACCAGTTTTACGCTTAAATCGTCATAAAAATCTTTCACTTCATTACAACGACGTTTGAGTTCGTCAAGATCATTTGCTGATACCCTTACCACATAAGACAGCTTGTACATAGATTCCTTGCTTTGGTCTAAATTGGTTTCCAGCTCATTCACACTTTCCAGAGCTTCCGCCACATTGGAGCTGGTTTCATTATCACTTTGCCAAGCGTGGTTATCCAAGTCTTTCAGTTCTTTCTTTTTATTGCGGACAGTAGATAGGGCTTTACGATTCGCTACAATTTCCACATTCATTGACGTATCAATCGGGAATGTAAATTGCTGTTGCTGGTAGTAGAAGATTTCAGAGGACGGGAAGTCCAGTTCTCCGACAATGCTGTTAATGGTAAAGTAAGCTACATAGACGGTTTCATCTTCCTGCTGGATTTTCAAATATCGCTGTTTTTCTTCCACCAAACAGCGAGTAGGCTTAATCAAGTCATAGTATTTAATCAGCGTTTCATTATCCAGCTTTTTCTTTGATAGATGGTACTCATACTCTTCATAGGCAGTGCCTGTCTGTCCGTAAAGGTGTTCAATCAGATAGCCGAAGTCGTCCTTATCTAACCTGCGGATTTTGAAACGACGAGAGATTTTATTTTCTAAGAGCTTTTCCATCTTCTGAAAACGCAGGATTTCATCATTACTCATACTAACAAAATCGCCCATCAGCTTATGGTTCACATCATAGACAAAATCAGACAAAGCATTTTTTGCTTCAACGGTAAGACTTTTCATAGAAAACTCCTGATCGTTGAGAAGCAACTTAAAGCCGATAAAGAAACGGTAGTTCACTTGATTTTCGCCAATCATGGATATTAAAGCGTCTGTCTGTTGGTCGATTTTGTCATAGGCAACCGCTTTGAGCTTGCCAGTGACTTCATTTTTGGAACGCTCTTGTGCAGAACGTATGCTGGATTCTGTACTGATTTGTAAAGCATGAATTTTGCCATCACGATTTTGTGCGATAAGCTGTCTGAAAGAATCATGCACTTGTATTTTCTGTTCTGGACTTAGAAATGAGTAATTGTAAGGAACAAGCTCATAGTAAGCATAACATTCCCCGTCTTTATTCCAGACGAGATTGTTTTCAATGTATTTAATTGGATATGCCATAAAATTCACTCCTAACTGCTGTAATGGCTTCTTGTGGCTGGTTTCTGCCAAGCGTTACTTTTTTTCCTGCATAGGTCAGCTTTGGTCGCAGTGCATAAGCAATGACAGACTTCAAAAATCCATAAGGCTTTTTACCATCAAAAGTTTTTGTAGACATAAACCATGTGAAAGCCACAGGAATCCCAAAGTATTTGAGAAATGCTCCCTCTATCATGGAAAGAGGGGGCAAGTTGCCAAGTATCATCACTGCAAAGAGTGACACGACAAACCATGTCATTTGCGTAAAGGTTATGGGAAACGGAAGTCTAAAATCATTGATAGAATACAGTACCTTTTCCACAGACCAGATACTGGTATAGCTTCGTATTTTCTTCATGTAATCAATCCTTTCATAAAAAATAGGGGTAGCTGATTGAGCCACCCCGTAAAATAGAAAATCTGCCAGTAGTAATGTACCGACAGATTTAATAGACGATTTCAAAAATCCCATGATTGGTTGAGATAAACGTTCCTGAAAGGTCTAAATCCCGACCATAGGCTTGATAATCAATATAGTTTTGAAGACTAGCTGGTACTTCGCCTAAAGCACCCGTTTCTTCAATGTAGTAGCGTGCCACGTCATACATATCATCACAATCGGAATGAATGATAATATCCTCTTGATGTTCGCTTAGTTCTTCAATGCTTGAAAAATGAGTGAGCAGAGCAGATAGCTCCGATTGTAATTCTTCGGGTAATTCCGATACCATTTCCCATAGTCGATTGAGTTCGCCAATGGAAGTGTATTCGTCAACCGTAAAGGGTAACTCGTAGTCATGAATGGCGTATTCCTCATATTCATCATTCAAGCCGATTTTCTCTTTGACTTCCTCAAAGTCAATGGGAAAGGTAAACCACGCACCGACCAATTCGCCCTCATTGTATTTGCCTAAATTCGCAATATAGACTTGCATATCGTCCATATATTCACGTCCTTTCTTTGTAGAGATTCAAAAATCCCTACCGCACTTCGTTTGGTGTACCATTCCTTTGCGGAACATAAGAAAACCACTTATATTCCACAAAAGAACGGTTTTATTTAAGCACCAATAATGCGATTGAATAGCTCTAGTAAAATGTCTTTTACTCCAGCAGCGTTGAAGACTAAGCCAACCGCAATAATCGCAATAATTAAAAAGCCAATCAGTTTGCTAAACTCACGCTTGAAGCCAAGATACAAGCCAATCACAACGATTGCTAAAAGCACCAGTGATTGAGCGTTTGATAGAAACCAGTTATAAAGGTTTTGTCCAAAATTCATAAAAATGTTCTCCTCTCTATATTCAATGAATTTGTATTTGAGTTATTTTTTTGTTGTTATCACGTCCTGTTCTTTTACTGACTGTTGCTTCAAAATCTGCTTGTGTCGGTCTGTCAGTTTCGCATGGTCGAGAATGTCTTTTACAACCTGCGTCTGGTTGATTTCATCAAGTTTAATCGCAACCTTTAAGGTCGGGGCAACTTGATGAGATAGCCAGTTCAGCGTCCTTTGGAAGGAGTAAGGCTCTGGTTTTGTGGTTAGTTTTAATCGTTCACGATTGTTCCCAATAAACCAAGCCCATTCTTCATTCAGTTTCCAATCAGAACGAGGTTTGGAATCGTCTTTATCTACAAAACGGATATACCGATTGATAATTTTAAAGGCGGTATGCTCTGGATTGTCATAGACGAGTAAATCACGGACTGCATAATAGGCACGCTCATTTTTCAATCGAATCTCAAAACGGTTTTTTACTTCTGCGTCTTCAATGGGAATATCATTTTTCTTGTACTGCTCGTAGTCCTTTTCATAGATACAGAAATAAACTTCACTTTGTAATGAACCGATATAGAGGGTGTTTCCCATACATTCCTTTTCCTCTTTGCGTACCAGTTCGCCACTGCGATAGCTTTTAAAACTGCGGAAGACGGAGATACATTCTTCCTGTTGGCACTTTTCAGTGAGTACAGGGATATTTAAAATCCCTGTCTTATCGTTAATGGCAAGGTCAAGGCGTTTCATCACACCGCCAGCCACCAAAACGTCCATAAAGAACTCATACCAGCTTCTTTGTTGTGCCAGAAGATAGCTTTCAAATTGTCTGCACCCACGACCTTTCAATTCCACCAGAACTCCTTTGTCCAGTTCATGGGAGCAAAGGACGAATATGTCGCCTAAAGCATAATGCTCTGAATAAGAATAGAAACCATAGTCCTCATGAAGAAAATAGGACAGTTTCAGTTGTAAGATGTTTTCGACCACCTGCTGTACGTCTGTTGTCGGAAAGCGAATTCTTACATAATCAAACAGCATTTCAAGGGGAGCGTCGGGATTGAAGCGTTCCAGAGCTTCCCAAAGGGACTGCTGTAAATCCTCTGATGGCTTGACTTTTCCTGTTTCAATATCGCTTAGATACTGCCTTGTAATACCAGTCGCAACAGCTAAACGGTTTTGAGATAGTCCATAAGCCAAGCGTTTTTCTTTTAAATGCTGTAACCAAGTTTGTTCATTCAGTAAAAATCCCTCCAATCAAAAAGGCGTATGTCAACTTTTAAAGCCCATTTGACATACGCTGAAATTTTGTAAATATCTTGTAACCAAAGGATTTTCTAATGTTTTTTTGACTGTTTCCTGTCGATTTGTACCCCCCTGTTAGATACGGGGGGTTAAGTGCTGGCGTGGCTATTGCCACACCAGCCAGCAAGATCAGTCCACACCTGCGACTTCCGCTTCGCACGTCGCCTGCGTGGACTGTCTGCTGTTGGATAACTTTTTAATTTCCTCCAAGAAATCATATCCTTTTGGTACAAGGGGAGTATAAAACTCTGATATGACACTTGTTCCTACATCAACATAGCCACGACCTTTGATTCGCTTTAAGAAGAAATCCTTTTGTACGTCACTGCCAAACATCATGCCATAGCCCATTTCAGACATACGACCTAAAGCCACTCTGAAATTAAACTGATCACGGATTCCGTCGCCTAAATATTTTGCGTCTGGACGTTGACAAGCCAGTATTAGAAAGAAGCCAGCTTGACGACCTAACATGACAATCTGTTTCAGCTTATTCATAACTGCGGTGTTTTCTTTTGTTCCCAGCATTTCCATGAAAGCGACGTATTCATCAAAGATTAAGAAGTGTGCCGGGAGACCTAAGTAAGCATAATTTTTGCCAGTCTTATAGTTCTTCATCTGCTTCATTTCCTCACTACGTTTCATCATTTCTTCATAGAATGTTTCAATGCAAGAAAGCAAGTCTTCTTTTCTATAGTAGACATTTGCCATCACAGAACCTAAGTCCGCAAGATCAGCATTTTTCGGGTCAAGAATATACAGTTTTGAATCTGTATGAAGCAAGGCTTCAATCAGTGTCAGTATAAAGTAAGTTTTACCGCCACCTGTACCACCAGCAATCAACATATGAGGGAGCTTATCATATTCCCACCATACGTTTTTCATTAAGCGAAGTTTACCATCTTTAGCTTCTACTTCATCAATAGAAATACGACTGGCTATGGTGTCATAGAGCAAAGTATATTCCACATAGGAATCCTTTAACTCTTTATCCGTCAGCTCACAGTACAAGCCACTCTCTAATTTCTTTTCCAAGTGTAAGAGTTGGTCTTGATATTTTCCCAGCGTGATTTCCACCCGTATCTGTATCAAGCCATTTTTAAGTCGATAATACATTTTAGGGAAGTAGGTTATCTTTTCCTTTGTACGACCAGCACTATCTTTAAAGAAACCCTCTGTTTTGACCTGTTCAGATTCATACCACTTGTTTTCAAGTATCATCTTTGCCAGTTTTTGACGGTGGTAAAGTTGTTTAACCGTATCATAGCGAACCCGTTTGAATACAAACGCTACCAGCAAGCAGATAAGAATTGCGACACTGAAACTGATAATTAAATAGGGAATGTCAATCTTATCTGCTTGTGATAGGTTAAAATCCTGCCAGTTGATCTGCTGGATTGTCTTCACATGAAACAGTCCGACAACCAGCAGGAAAACAGGCAGGAGTGACGCTATCGTAAAATGAAAGACTAAATCTTTACCAGATGGGCGAATCCTTTTACCACGCTGTTTCATGCGAAAAAGTCTCCTTTCTACCTAGCGACTATTTGTCTTGTGTCGGTTCTTTCTTTGCTTGTGGTTGAGCTTTGAATGAACTAGAATCCTTTGTCAGCACAATATCGTCTGCCTTGATATACCAGTCAACATCTGCTCCTTGATAGGTGGCAGTAGCAACGGTGTCCGCAATGGGATTGATAAGTTCCACCCGTGCGTTATAATCAAACTCTTTCAAAGGCACGCTGGCAGGAATACTTACTTGAATCATGCGTCCTTGTCCTTTGGATTTTAAGTCATAGGTACGTTCCTTGATTTCATCTGAAACCGACCCGTCTTCATTTTGGATTCTCACTTCACGACGTAGAGCAGAGAATTTCAATTCTCCAAAAGTCGTGTCTTTATCTAATACAATGCCATTTGCTAATCTCATCATTTTTCCTCTCTTTCTTTATTCTTTTATCATGTCGTCAGCATGTAAAAGGTAATTTGTAAAACCACGAGTGCCGATTTTGTAGCCCTCTGCGGTAATACGTGGATTGACTAACTTCACACGTTCCTCAAAGCCAAAATGTTTTTCGCCAGCTTCAGCAGGAAGCACCACCACAATATCATCTGCTCTTTGAACATCAGAATAGAGATTATAGCTTCTTGATAAGACAGTTAGCCGTCCGTTGATTCTTCGCTGAACGACTTTATCCTCGCCAGCAAATTCTAAATTGCCGAATGTTTTTTCCATGTTGGGAATCACAAATTTAAGTTCCATATTTTTACCTATCCTTTCTTTTTTATTGGCTGAATGAATGTTTGATGGTCTTAAAGAGTGGGGAACGACCTTTTGATTCTTGATTTTTTGTTTTCATAAGTTCACTTCCTTTCAAAATCGGGTAAAAAAATAGACACCTCATTTTTTGAAGTGTCTACCTATTAAATATTCAAATTTTATTGGAAGTATCTTTATATCTTCACTTTTCAAGGATAAATCGTCGTATCAAAGCTCATTCATAAGTAGTAAATTAGTAGTAAATTGAGTGGTTTTGACCTTGATAAAGTGTGATAAGTCCAGTTTTTATGCGGATAACTAGATTTTTATGCTATTTTTTTAATAAAAATATTAAAGTTACTAATACGACACGAAAAATCGCAGACAAAGATATAATTGGAATTTACTATTTTACTGACTATAATAGTAGCATAGATAAGGAATTATCGCATCTTGGATTGACTGCTATAAATTATGAAATTATATCAACCAGCAAAAGAATTGCTCTCATAGTATATGAAAATTATTTTTATATATTATTGATTACTATGCTGATGTTGGTTATAAAGATTAGTTATACTAGTGAAGATAGAAGACTTTCGTTTAAACAAAAATAATAAGACTTTTCTTATACTTTTACCTTTAAGTAATGTGTTACCTTTGATTATATTATGGTGGTATAATCAATGGAATGATATTTTTAAATTCTTATATTTCTATGCTATTTTATTTTTATGTGGGATAATTTTATTTATTTTAATATATATTATTAGTTTCAAATTTTTCCAACAAAAAAATACCCAAAAACTAGTAAACACAAATAGCAGCTATTTTTATCTATCTAGTCAATCCTTTTGTATAGTATTTCTGTATTTGATATTAATGACATTATGTTCAATGAATACAGAAATATATTTATCTTATATCAAAAACCCAATTACTTCAGTGAAACAATATAGCACCGCAGATTTAACGTCATTTAGTCCAGAGTTTTATTATGGTAAAAAGAAAACAGATAATTACTATAAAGAGTTTATAAGCAAACAGAATAATGTTATCTTAAGCGTGTATAATATAGGTTATGATTTTAATAAAAATAATTATGAACCATATTCTGGAAATAGTTTGCTTGTTTCTCCTAACTATTTCGATACTCAAAAATTTAGAGATTATAAGGGCAAGGAATTTAAATTTACGGAAAATAAGAGAAGTAATGCAGTGAGTATAATTATTCCCATTGACCAAAAACTTAATGAGGAAAAAATAAAAAAAGAGTATGCTCAGTGGATGACTTTCATCAGTGATATACCTTTAAAAAAGTTAGATATAAGTATTTATTACAGTAAAGAGTGGCAAGACGTTTACTCATATGCCTATCAAAACAATATGTATAGCTTAAAAATTAGTTCTCCCGTGATAATGGTAATTAACCCAGTAGCGTTGAATGCAGAGCATATTTCTGCATATATGTCGAATCGATTCATCTCATTCATACCCAACCAAGAATTCAATAGTAGCCAATATTATCGATCATACTTTGCAGAAATAAGTCAAATAAAAACTTTGATTGGAAATCAGTTCTTAACAGATATGTTAAAATGGATTAGTTTGATACTATCAATCTATTTTCTCGCTTTAGCAATACCAGTAAAATCCTTCATACAGGTAGATATAACAGATAGATTAATCTGGAATGTACTTACACTGACATTAGTTATTTTAATGCTACCTTTTGAAATGCCCGCGATATTTGGGATTATATTTTTGATGTTATACTTAAATACACAAGCAAGTTTAAAAAAAGATATAAATTTACCTAATAAAAGTGAAATCCTCTTAAAATAATAACTGAATACTAACTAAAAAAAATAGAAATACTGGTATTGCAGCATTTCTATTTTTTATATTCATTTTTTTATAACTTTTAGTTCTTATTAACATAGTTTTCAATTTGTTTATCTGGAACAATCCAAGGAATCATACTTAAAATTGTCGCGATGAGTGCTATCTGAGCTACTGGAAGTAATATCGTTAGCACAATACCAACCAACAGAATCAAGATTGAAAAGGCTCCTTTCCAAACCCAACGCATTTCTTTCAATCTATAGTTTCTTGATCTAAAAATCTCATAGCTCAAGATATTGAAAATAATATCAATAAATAAGTTATTTACCGCATAAACAATCTCCGGTGTTTTTGATCCTGAAAACTCAGACAACCAATTTGTTGTGAAAGGGATGAAACTCATGAAAAATAAGAGCACGACGTTCCACCACAATATTCTTCCCGAAACTTGCTCTGCCAAATGAAAAAGATGGTGGTGATTGTTCCAATAAATAGCTAAAATATAAAAACTTGCAAAATAGGTCAAGAAAATAAAACCCATATCAAATAAATCCGACCAATTTGGCCCTTTCGGAATGCTCAAGTTTAATACCATCACGGTGATTAAAATTGCAACAATACCATCTGTAAATGCGGATAGACGTCCACTTGTCATTTTTTCTCTCCTTTACCTTTACCATTAAGATTACTTGTTTAATTCAAAATAAAGTGTAGCTACATTGCCTTGAAATTCACGTGATTTCCCCTCAATCTCAAGTTCCAGTACCTTGGCTGAATCCTCTAAGACTGGAATTTCACGATTTTGGAGTAAAATAAATTCTTCTGCACTGGCAAATTCTTTACTTTCTTGACGACCGTTAAGATGTTGAACTTTAATTTTCATGATCTTGTTCTTTCTTTTTCTCAAAATGAACACCTTGCTTGTGATAGTAACGCAGAAGTTCTTGACGTCTTTCTTCATATCTCGGTGGGAGGGCAAAGCCACTTCCCAAATCTTGGATGGATTCATCCAGTGTAAATCCAGGCGTCAAGGTTGCAAACTCAATTCTTACCCCGCCTGGTTCTCTTAAATAGACTGACTGAAAATAGCCTCGGTCTGCATATAACTCTCTTTCATAACCAAAGGTTAGAGCTTTTTCCCAAATTTCATCCAAGTCTTTACTGGATGCTACAGCAAAAGCCAAATGATCGATTGAACCTCTCCCCCAGACTCGTGAAGGGGCTTTAGCTTGGGAAGCTAATAGCTGTATTCCCGTTTCACTCCCGACCATCTGTTGGAAAAATAACCGCGTAGCTTCTAAGTTTGAACTGTAGAGACGACTTCCCCACAGTCCAGTGATTTGATATGCAGCAGGAACATCTGACAATGCATTTATTCGTCCCTCTCTATTTGGCTCACCTTCCTCAATAAATTCAAGTAAAACATCATCAAAATCTTTTACTTCAAGTGAATAATCTCCACGCTGATAATCTAGCCCAAATTTTTTAAAGCGGGAAGTCCAAAAGTCCATAGCTCCCTTTGGAATCTTGAATTGAATGCCCGACAGATAACTTGTTCCCTCTTCTCGTTCCAAGTCAAATCGTCGGTCCGGAAAGAAAGTAACAACCGTTCCTGGTGTACCTCTGAAATCTCCATAATAAACATGGCGCATATAGATATTTCCTTGATTGATTGAATTTTTCACCAAGCGCAAGCCTAAAATATCAACATAAAAATGAAAATTTCGTTCAAAATCAGCTGTAAGTAATGATATATGGTGCAGTTTCATCTATCTTTCTCCTTTTATGTTTACAATTGTAAACATAATTTTCTAATATGTCAAGAACGAATACTGAAAAGCTTATTTTTTAGCAAAATATCTTTTCTCATGGGAGTCTCGTTGCCCTAAAAGACACCTGCAGCCTTTTCTTTTACTTCACTTTGCTGTGTAAAAATCATTTTTCCTCTTTTTCATAAAAATGTAGCTAAGCTAGGGACAAAGGGAGGAGTTTTTCTCACCTTTATTCCTTCTAGCTGTTTCTCCATCATCCATGATAGCACATTTTTCAAAATAAGATAATTCCCAAGTTATTTCATCAATTTTATTAGGGACATTGGGGAATTTCAACAGGTGATTGTGGAGGCCAAATTCTTTCACTTTAAGAAATGTTTCTGTATTTCAAAATCAACATAGGAGACTAGCCCAGAGCAGGCTATTTATCTCAAATACTATTATAGTTTTTTCTTAAAAATGCACCCTTTTCTAAGGTATAAAATCCTATGAATAATATAAAGAGGAGTTTGCATAAATATAACAATTATGATATAAGTGACATAGATTAGACACATTTTTCAGAGTTAAAGGGTAAAAACTAACCTTTTGGACTTACATAATATAAAAAACAAAAGAAGGGAGCTAAATATTATTCATCATCAAAGAGTGGTAGGAAATCGAAGAATTTATAAGGAGGAAGTAAAGAATTGAATGCTATTAGTAAGATAATTGTAGGAGGAGTAATTTTTGTATCTGGGAATACAAATCCTACCATAGTATCAGCCTCAGCTGTTGAAATTCCAAAGTTAGGTGCTGATAAAACTGGTACTGAAAAACCAAAGCCAACTGACACAATTATCGAATTATCAAGTGGTATTCGCGTACACGGAGAAATTACAATATATGACATGGTTAATCCTGATAAACCTATTTTATCTATAAACACTGATCATAATTCCAAAGCAAAAATACTGGAAGAAATTGAGGCGGGTGCTGGATTAGACCCCATTCAAGTACCAGACTCAAAATTCATTTCACAATTTGATATTCTGTCCCTTAAAACAGGGGATGGAAATATCCCCCCAACTCAACTTATGAGGCTAGGGTCTGGTGCATATGTACGAGGACATTGGACAACTGGTAATTATTGGCATTATGCACCATATGGTTATGCTCCGATTTCTGGAAAAGCCTTACACTTTTGGGCTTGGTCTGATAGCTTTTTAGCTGGAGATTCTGAAGACTGGAGGAATACTTATAATACTGGCGTGGGACATGGAGTATACGTCCATTCTATCTATGAAGGTAGCTACCCTGATATTTGGGTACAAGCTGGGGTAGGTCAGGTTCTATCTTGCTGGTCTTGGGGACCAAAATCAGGATCAAACTATGAAATTTCAAATTATTAAAATAAGGAGTACTTATGAAGCTAAAAATAATGGGCCTCATCGCATTTATCGTCCTTGCTTCCGTAATAGCTTACACTGTAGTAAACAACACTAAAACTGATAGTAAGTTAGTAAAAGCTAGAAATAACATGCACTCGGAAGTTAAAAAAATGCCAGCCAAAGCTGAACTTGAAAAGAAAAATTTGGCTATTCAAGTGGCATTGGAAGATTTTAAAAGCTTAAATGAATTCAATGAGAGATTTTCTCCGGTTAAAAGCAACGCCGAAACTTATACACCAGATGAACACTTTATGATTCCAGATACTACTCAGGTAGGAAAGAGTGCTGGAAAAGAGCGACAATGGTTAGGATATGTCTCTAAAGATAAAGCACAAAACAGTGAAATAAAAGATATAAATACTGGAAAAAAGGTGGCCTTTTAAGTGCGGATGAAAATCTATTGCTTTTTTTATACAAGAAAAGTCATAGGAATTCGATAAAATAGAGTTGCGACACAATTATTTTATAAGGAAAATCTATGATTTATTCTGAGTCTATCACACTTTTGCTGGACTCAAAGCCTCAGACTTAGTTTTCCCGCAAGAAAAATATTTCCGTCTAGGTTTTACAAAGCTGACAGGTGAACATGAAGCACAAATCTTTTCGGCTAGCTATCGACCAAAGCAGACGGTTTGCCCTGCTTGTGGCATCATTTCTGAAATTCGTAAAGTCCGTGATTACAGGATTTCTGAGGTTCTCATGACACCCCGCGGACACAGACCTAGAGTTCTGGAATTGAAGAAGTCCAAGTACGATTGCGCGGTTTGTGGGGACACAGTTATCCTAACCCCTTATTTCGTTGCACCTAGGGCTAATATCTCCTCAGTAGTTAAGGCTGCTATTGGTCGTGGGATTCTTTCACCTTACTCCAATGGCCCACTAGAAGGCTCAACAATCTCTGTAAACTCATCAAGCATAGTGTCTTTGGCTTTGGGCGATTTGACCACCTCATAAAACGGATTTTACTCCAACAAATACTTATCAAAGGCAACTAAAAAAGCTGTCCTAGGACAACTTTTTACACACTGCTGTAACTCATTTTTTAGCGATTACCACCGCAGAGTTGACAGAACCCAACAAAAATCCTGCCAAAAAATCTTTGGCAGGATTTCTGGCAGGAAACCTCATTGATTTTCCTAATTTTTAAAATCGCTCAGCGCAACCAAAGCTAGGTAAATCGGGATTCCCCATTTAAATAAGCATGTATTTCTTATTTAAGTGTGATTGAAGCACCAGCTTCTTCCAATTTAGCTTTGATTTCTTCAGCTTCTGCAGCTGCAACGCCTTCTTTGATCATTGTTGGTGCACCATCAACGAGTTCTTTAGCTTCTTTCAAGCCAAGACCAGTGATTTCACGAACAGCTTTGATTGTAGCAACTTTCTTGTCGCCAGCTGCTGTCAATTCAACGTCAAATGAATCCTTAGCTGCTGCAGTTTCACCGCCAGCTGCTGCTACTGCTACAGGAGCAGCTGCAGTTACGTCAAATTTTTCTTCGATTGCTTTAACGAGCTCAGAGAGTTCGAGGATTGTTGCTGTTTCAAGTTCAGCAACGATGTTTTCAATGTTCAATGCCATTTTGATTCTCCTAGTAAATTTTAGTTTGTTGCGTAAATCCGCCGATATAAAAGGTGCTTACTGTCATTCCTGATGGAATTAAGCAGCTGATTCTTCTTTTTCTGCAACAGCCTTGACTGCGAGAGCCACGTTGCGGACAGGTGCTTGAAGCACTGAAAGAAGCATAGAAAGAAGACCGTCGCGGTTTGGAAGAGATGCAATAGCTGCAATTTCTTCTTTGCTTGAAACTTTTCCTTCAATGACACCAGCTTTGATTTCAAGTTTGTCTGCTGTTTTAGCAAACTCGCTCAAAATTTTAGCAGGCGCAATAGCATCTTCGTTTGAGATAGCTACTACTGATGGGCCAACAAAACTGTCGTTCAAAGCTTCAAGTCCAGCTTTTTCAGCTGCACGACGCAAGATTGAGTTTTTAACAACTTTGAATTCCACACCAGCTTCACGCAACTCTTTACGAAGTTGAGTGTCTTGTTCTACAGTTAAACCACGTGAGCTTGCAACAACGATAGATGTCGCAGCTTCAAATTTTTCCGCAAAGACGTTAACCAACTCAGCTTTCTTAGCAATAGTTGCTTCGTTTACTTTGTAATCGCTCATTTTTTACCTCCATTTTATTTTGTTCGTAAGAATTTTTACAAATAAAAATCCCCACGACCAAAAGACATAGAGAGTTCAATCATTGTTTAAAATGTTTGTCCTCGGTTGGATGCTTATGACTTATGTCCCCAACTGTCTTCGGTCAGTTCTTTTCAGAACTTATACTAGTATATCAGATGTTAAAAAGAAATGCAAGAAGAAAATAAAAAATAATCATTCACCACGTCATGATTATTTTCTCCTCATCAATAGACCATTTTTTTATTTTTAAGCGTTAATAAATTTGATTGCTTTTGAACCGCGTAACGCCCAGTACAGTAAAGCAAAGCTCCCTGCAAAAATCAACCCCTCTAGGATGTTAAAGACAATAACAGCACCAATATAGGCTGAAACACCCCCAGGAAACATCGTTGCGATATCAAAATTAGCAAACATTGAGTAAAGGGGTATTGCATAAACATAGTTAAGTATTACCATCACCGCAGTTAAGGCCAAAGTCCCCAGAATGGTTGCCATAATATAGCCCCGTAAACTAAATCTGTGACGGAGGAAAAACCAAAGTACCAGCACAAATACTGTGACAGCCACGATATTCATCGGAAGACCAATATAGGTATTTACGCCGTCACTATTTAACAAGAGCCATAAAAATGAACGAATGATAAGAATAGCAAAAGCGCTACTCAATCCAAGCATAAACAGCCCAATCAAAATAGGCAAGATTGTAAAATCAATTTTTAAAAAACTTGCACTCGGAACCAAGGAAAATTGGAACATTGGGTAGGACAGTACAAATGAAATTGCACTAAGCATTGCGATAAGTGTGAGTCGACGTGTTTTTGAATTTGACACGAAAAAACCTCCAAAATAGAAAATAATATTTCTTCATTTTGAAGGGAGCATTTGAATATTGGCGAAAACTGACACAGCTCCAAAAGAACTGGTCCTATCTCTTATTCTTCTCCCATCCAGACTTTACTGTCGGTTGTGGAATTACACCACATCAAGCTTTTCAGCTTCGCGGACTTTAACCGCCGGTCCCGAATTTCACGGTGCCCTGAAGATAAGTTTATTATATCACAAAAAAATTTTTTTAGGTTAAAATAAGTTTTTAAGTCAAACTTTGAAACATGAAAAGTTCTTGGAGGTTTTTCTCAATGCTGTGCCGCTGACAGTGGCAACGCTTAAAACCCTACTTCTACCAATTGATGTTTAAGTTTTTATGTGAGTTTTAGATAGAACTTTTGTCACTTTTTCAAAGGTCGTTTCAAGTATTTTAGTTTTCTTCTCCTTTTGCATATCCATCTTTAAGACTTTTAAGAGCTTCAGAGATTGGGATATTTCCCATGACAAATTCAAATTCTTTTCTAATACTAGAGTCATTTCTTAAAGTTTCAAGAATCACTTTAGCTACATCTTCACGAGAGATATTTCCTATCTCTACATGTCTTCCTAGATTAATCTTACCTGTACTTGCTTGATCTGTGAGTATTCCTGGATGAATAATGGTCCAGTCCAAGTCTGTCCGTGTTTTTAGCCACTCATCAGCATAATTTTTAGCAATAGTATAAATTTTCAATGGCGAGTCTTCCTTAATTTGACGACTTATTTCTTCTCGCCCCGCGCGGAAAGTGCTCACCATAATGAAGCGTTTAACAGCCGCTTTTTCTGCTGCAGTCATAACCTTAACTGCCCCATCTAGATCAATCATGATTGTCTTATCTAGACCAGAACCACCAGCACCGGCACTAAAAACTACTGCATCAACGTCGGACATCGCTGCTGCGAATTCTTCAATCGAATTATGGACGATATCCAAGATAACTGTTTCAATCCCAAGTTGCTTGAAAAAGCCTTGCTGTTTTTCTTTACGAATAACAGCTTTTTCTTGAATTTCAGGATAATCTTTTAAGTTTTCTGCTAAATGTTTGGCAACTTTTCCATTTGCACCAACTACAAGTACTTTCATAATATTCCCTACTTTCTAAAATAAATCAATTTTATATCTTCACCAACATTCTACATCATCCTTTGCGGAGTTTCAAAAATAATTGCCTTTGAAAGACGTAAAAAAGTGACAGTAAGTACTGACAGCTTTTTACATTTTATAATGAATCACCATTCCAAATTGAGTTTTTCACGATGACATAATCTACTTTGCGTAGGGCATTGAGGTCACGGCCACCAGCGTAGGAAATCGAGCTCTGAAGGTCTTCTTGCATTTCTTTAAGTGTATCTTTTAGAGAGCCTTTGTGCGGCAAGAGGATTTTTTTCCCTTCAACATTTTTATGCTCACCTTTTTGATATTCACTAGCTGAACCAAAATATTCTTTGTAAAGTTTTCCGTCCTGCTCAATGGTTTTACCTGGTGACTCCTCATGTGCGGCGAAGAGAGAGCCTATCATCACCATACTTGCACCAAAACGGACAGATTTTGCAATATCACCATGTGTACGAATCCCACCGTCAGCAATGATTGGCTTACTTGCTGCTTTTGCACACCAACGAAGAGCTGCGAGTTGCCAGCCCCCTGTACCAAAGCCTGTTTTTACCTTAGTGATACAAACTTTTCCTGGACCGATTCCGACTTTAGTCGCATCCGCACCAGCATTTTCCAACTCGCGAACAGCTTCAGGTGTTCCCACATTACCAGCAATAACAAAGACTTGTGGCATGAGACGTTTTATGAGTTGTATCATCTCAATCACAGAATTGGCATGCCCATGGGCAATATCGATAGTAATGTAATCTGGAATAGTCGCTGTTTCCGCCAAATCACGGACAAACTGACGTTCATTGTCTTTAACACCAACAGAAATTGATGCAATGAGATTTTGAGCATGCATCTTTTCGATAAAGTCCTTACGTGTACTTTCTTCAAAGCGGTGCATAATATAGAAATAACCTTGCTTGGCTAACATTTCAGCAATATTTTCGTCGATAATCGTTTGCATATTTGCAGGAACAACAGGAAGTTTAAAAGTATGAGCTCCTAACTTAACTGACGTATCTGCCTCGCTACGACTGTTAATAATACACTTATTTGGGATAAGTTGGATATCTTCGTAATCAAAAACTGGAACCATTGTGTTCATAAAAATGCCTCTTTATTCATTTGTTATTACAGAATACCGACCGAGTTTTCCTCTGTGAAAACTTCTCTAGTTTGGCGATAAATATCTCTGCAACCAAACCTTCCTTATCCATTTTAACGCATATTGCCCTAAAAAAATAGAAAAAAACTGATTTTACATCAGTTTTACGACTCATCGTTCGGTTTTACCGATAAATTTCCTTTGTACCCGTTTATTTCCTGACCAATAAAGGAGAAAAAAGAGGAGCTCAAAGAGAATAAGAAATAGGATAAAAGTGTACATAAAATAATTTTCTGTTAAAACATTGATGATAGGATCTGTATCAGGATTAAAAAGCCACGTATCATCCCGGAAAAAGATTTCATGAAAATAGATAAAAAAGTTATCAAAGCCTATCAAGGCAGCAACCAATCCTATAAACAGAGGCGTACCCATCACAAACCGTATGCCATTGTGATAGACGATAGCCAGATGTTCCTTTAAAAAAAGGAAAATCATCGGGCTTAGTACAATCATAAGGCCTAAAGCAAGCATGAAAAGTTTTTTCACATCTTTAAAGTGCTGCAAAGCATCTGGAGATGAAGGAAAGTCTGGCATATGCAGGGTGTTTGCAAAGGGATTGACAAGATAAACCATGAGTATGTTGAAATTATGTCTCAGCGTTTCTGCTGGAAGACCTGATGCTTGCGGCAAGTTTTCCAGATGAATATCTACATAGAAAAGCGGAACAGCTAAAAGTAAAGTCAAACTGACTGCAGTAGCTGTCCCCCATAAAATAACACTCGTAAAAATTAGGCGTTCTCGCATGCTACACTTCCCAATGTTCCAAGCTTGAAACGACATATGTTGGAGAAATTGGAAGGTTTGGCACTTCTTCTGCTTTAGTGAAGCCCGTCGTGACTAATAAAGTATCAATACCGTTATCAATCCCCATGCGGATATCTGTCAAGTAGTTATCACCAACCATCAGCAATTCTTCCTTAGGGATTCCTAATTTTTTAACCGCTTTTTCCGTAATGATGGCCTCAGGTTTTCCAATATAAGTTGCTTGCACACGTGTTGCAGCTTCAATCATCTTGACTAATGAACCTGCTCCTGGTAAAAGTCCACGTTCACTTGGGAGATTCAAGTCAGGGTTTGTGCCAATAAATTTAGCTCCCTTATGGATAGCGAGCGTTGCCAAAGCAAGCATCTCATACGTGAGATCAGTATCTAAAGCAACGACAACATAGGCGGGATTTTCACGCTCTTTTTTATAGCCTGCTCCATAGATTGCTTCTTTTAATCCATCTTCACCGATAACATACACCGTCTTTTCCAGACCCAAATCATCCATATAATCTACGGTTGCTGCACTTGCTGTGTAGATTGTATCTAAAGGCGTCTCAATATTAAATTCTGTCGCTAAGCGTTTTTGAACCACGCGCGGCGTTTTCGTTGTATTGTTAGTCAAAAACAAATAAGGAATATTAGCTGCTTGCAAGCGATGAATAAAATCCTCTCCTGCTGGAATGCGATGATTTCCCAGATAAATCGTACCGTCTAAATCAATAAGATACCCCTTATAATTCTTTTTCATCTGTACTTAGTCCTCCTCAATTATTTTCGACCATACAATTTCAATATTAGCATTATCTATACCATCTTTCCTAATGATATGACAGGTTGTATTTCCTTGAAACTCAAAGACAGGTTCAATAAATTCATGATTTCCGTAAAGTAGCTCATGATTGTAACGTATATATATTTTCTTAGGTTCGTATGCCATTCGGAAATCATAGTCTAACTGATCGACAGCCCAGTCAAAATATCTGGCATTGTTAACGTGACCATTCATGTCAAGGTCAGAAAAACGAACCGGAAATGCTAAGTTACAACTTGCCTCTTCTGATAAAGCAAGATATTTATGTGGGCGGGTGATTTTACTGACTTTTGGTGCCTCATAGGGCGCAACAATTTCATCAACCACACGTTCTACTTTTCGGGTATCCTTGTTCATCAAAACCCATGTGGAACTTATTTTGACTAAAATTTCACCGCTATTATTTTTGAAAATGAAGTCACGATAACAGAAAAACTTGTTGTAAGAGGTAGCTTCTGTTTCAATCGTAATAACTTCATTAAATTCTGGAAGCTTGTAAAGATGAATCTCGTACTCAATGACAGCCCAAAACAAATTAAAGTTGTCATAAACCCATGTGTCACTGCGGTTCAATGTATACGACTGTTCTCCCGAAGTTTGAAGCGCTACGGCAAGAAGGTCAGATATCCTCATTTTTCCTCGAGTATCGCTCTCATAAAAGGCGACTTTATGTGTTTGACTGTATTTTATTCCCATTCCTCTATTCTAGCAAAAATAGGCGTAAAAAGCTGGAGTAAAAAAGAATTTTATCAACAAATTTAAAATGAATTTAGCTTTCGTTAATATAGAAAAAACAGGCTTTCTAGAATTTTTATATTTTTTCAACTTGAATACCCAAAGTTTCAATAAGCTCTTCCTCATAAGGATTTTTGGCATGGTATTCATTGATGTACTTAATATGCTTTACTCCTGCTGCCAATACCAGTTTGAGGCAGGCAATGCAAGGAAAGAGTGTTGTATAAAGAATGGCTCCTTCAGGAGAAACACCGTGTTTCGCTGCTTGTGCAATCGCATTTTGTTCAGCATGCACTGTAGCAATGCAGTGTCCATCTTTGTCTTCCAAGCATCCAACATCCGTACAGTGTGGCATAAGTGCTACAGAACCGTTATATCCTGTTGAAAGTATCTGACCATCAGCGGTCACTAAAAGTGCTCCCACTTGAGCATGCGTACAGGTCGAACGCTTGGCTACAACCTCAACAATTTCTTTAAAGTACTCTTCCTTTGTTGGCCGTTGAAAATTTTCAATCATCATACTATCCCTTTCCACATTTACAGTTGCTACATTGGCAAGCCTTATTTCTTATATCTTGAAAATTCATTCCTGTGATCTCTGTCAAATCTTCCATATCAGGATACTCTCCTATCAGCATAATTTCACCATCAACAATCGTTAATGGCAGAGCCTGTTCCATATTCTGCATGGCCTGACTGACCAGAGGATGACGGGTAAACCGGTCCGGTTCATCTTCCAAGTTATAGCGTGCTGTTTGCAGTTGTTCATTTTCTGCTTCTTCGCTGAAAGCCGCAAAGACCTGAGCAATGGCAGCTCCAGCACCCTCTGATTTTTCCTCATATATTTCGAGTCGCATTTTTTCTCTCAATCTAACGATATTTTTTAACATTATACCATATGCAAACTGCAAATTCAGCAAAAATTTTTATAGAAAAGCTGTCAAAAATGAAAAATCTGAATCACGTAATTTTGTGCACGCCATTCAGATTTTTTATTTTTTATTTTTTATTTTGACTAACATAAGTCGAAACGCTGTTTCTGTCTCAACTTCTTCATTTCGATTTCAAGCAAGGATTCCCATGACTTTACTATAAAGACCATAAGCACCATCAAGGTTTTCTACCTTATAGCCCTCCTGTTTCAAAATACGTTCAGCAGTATAGGAGCGAAGCCCCGATTGACAGCTCACGATATATTCTTTATTTTTATCAAGTTTATCCAGATTTTCACGTAAATCATTTAAAGGAATATTTATTGCTTCTTCAAATCCACCTTGTGCCACTTCGCTTTCTTGACGAACATCTAATAATACTTTGCCTTTAGCAAGTTCTGATTTCAACTGGTGCCATTGGATATTGTCGGACAGCCCCATAGCAATATTTATGGCTGCATAACCAATCATATTCACAGGATCTTTTGCCGAGCCAAACGGTGGTGCATAGGTCAACTCTAACTCTGGAAGATCAAAAACAGTTAGGCTTCCTTTGATTGCTGTAGCTAGAACATCAATGCGTTTATCAACCCCTTTTTCCCCCAAGGCTGATGCACCATAAATTTGTCCATCTTCTGGATTAAAAATAAGTTTAAGTAAAATAGAACTTGCGCCCGGATAATAACCTGCATGATCATTTGCTGTTATGTGTACTGCTTTATACTTCAAGTTCAACTCTTGAGCTTGTCTTTCCGAAATCCCTGTCGAAGCTGCTGTTAAGTTAAAGGCTCTAACGATAGCTGTTCCGATACTTCCTTTATTTGTCACAGGAAGCCCTGATAAAACATCAGCCACTTGGCGCCCTTGACGATTCGCCGGACTTGCGAGAGAGATAAGCGCCTCTTGATTGGTGATTTGATTTTTAACAAGAATAGCATCACCCACAGCATAGATGTCAGGTACTGAAGTTTGATAGTGCTCATCTACGAGAATAGCTCCTCTCATACCCAATGCAATACCAGCATCAGCTGCCAACTTGGACTCTACACGAATCCCTACTGAAAGAATAACTAAATCCGCAGTCAAAACATCGCCATTTTCAAGAATTACTGTCCTGCCTTCATCTTGAAACTCAACGACAGAAAGGCCGGTCATAACGTTTAAGCCATTTCGTTCTAACTCTTCTTCAATGTAGAGAGCCATTTCTTGATCAAGTGTTGGCAAAACATGATCTGCCTTTTCAATAACTGTCACATCCAAACCAAGCTTTCTCAAGTTTTCAGCCATTTCCAAACCGATAAAGCCTGCACCTACAATCACAGCTTGCTTACGATGTTTAATTTCCATATAACCTGTTATCTTATCCAAGTCAGGGATATTGCGCAAACTAAATACATTATGAGCTTCTGCTAAACCTTTTATATCCGGAATGAAAGGACTGGCCCCAGGAGATAAGATAAGCGAATCATAGCTTTCCTTATAGGTCTTTCCATCAGAAACAACCGTTATTTCCTTCAATTCCTTGTCAATAGAAACAACTTCTGAATCAGGACGAACTTCTAGATTAAAACGTTGTTTCAAGCTTTCTGGTGTTTGTAAGATAAGTTTATCTCTAGACTCTATCTCACCTGAAAGATAGTAAGGCAAACCACAGTTCGCAAAAGACACATAAGGCCCTTTATCAAAAACAATAATTTCTGCATCTTCCTGTAAACGACGGAGGCGAGTTGCCGCACTCATCCCTCCAGCAACACCACCAACAATAAGATATTTTTTAGACATTTTTTTCTCCCTACTTTTTAATCCATCATCCCAAACTTGCACCACTGCCTATCTTTATAATTGCTGTTCCTTGTGCCTATAAAGCCTTGCAAGTATCTAACAATTAACAGAACATGTGACTTTTCGCTTCTATCCCACATCTCCTTCAGCCTAATGGCTCAGCAGAATATTACCTAATATTGAAACGTGGCTTTGAGTTATGCATGGGTTTTCTCAAATTTATTAATACACTCATTATATACCCTTAGGGGTATTCAGTCAAAAGATAACTTCTAAGCCACTTCCCAGTAAGATGTATACCTTATAAAACATTGTACAGTGATGTCCTGTAAAGTCAAGTGCAAAAACAAAAGAGGTCGCCCAGGCGAACCTCTTTTATTCTTCTTTTTTCTTCTTTTGCCGTGCCAGTATAAGCATGACTACAGATAGAATAAAGAGTGTACCTCCGAAACTCCAGTTTTGATAAGCTAGAAGTAAGAGTGATAAACTAAGTAATGCATATATCCAAGCCATATTTAAACCTCCTCGACGTTAAAGAATAATGCTGAACCAAATGAACTTTGTTTAATTAAGCGTTTTGCAGTTTGAGCATCCGTGGCTAAGTTGCTATTCGGACCTCGAAAATAGAGTTTCAATCCCTTTTTTTCCTTATAAGTAAATCCATTTTCTTCTAGAAGTTGAATTACTTTTTCTTGCATCATAGCTACATTAACAATAATCATTGGGTTCCTTTCTGCTTTTTTATAATTCAGGTTCTTCCATCTTGTTTGCTGCAATAACGAATGGCGTCCAAATAGCAAAGGTTACAGCTAGATTGACAATTGCTAAGATAATCGCACGCCAGTCAAATCCTGTAGCAAGAAAGGCATTCATAATTGGCGGTGTTACCCACGGTACAGCACTTACGACTGGATCGACCCAGTGGAGCATTGTTGCGACATAAGCGATGATAACGGCTACCAATGGTGCAATTAAGAATGGAATAAAGAAGATGGCGTTCAGTACGATTGGCATACCGAAGAGCACCGGTTCGTTGATATTGAAGATACCTGGTGCTAGACCAAGACGTCCTACTGTCTTATAATCTTTACGTTTAGAGAAGATCAGAATGGCAAGAATCAAGGTAATGGTACCACCAGATCCACCAAACCAGACGAAGGCATCCCATGAACCACGAACCCAAAGACTGACATAGTCACCGTTAATGGCATGGGCTTTATCAATCGCGCCACGCGCTACTAAGTCACGAATACCGTCTGAGTGAACTTGGAAGTAAAGGGCCTGGTTATTGAGTCCCAGAGGAAGCCAGATACCATCAAGAGCAGGTGCCAAGACGTTTGGTCCGTGAAGTCCAAAGAACCAGAAGATTGAGACGAAGAGTGTGACAATAAGAACTGAGAAAATATTTTGTGAGAGAATTTGGAAGGGTTCTGCAATATAATGTGTAATCAAATTAATTACAGAGTCATTTGTCAATTTATCAATAATATAGTAAATCAAGCTCACCGCATAAATCGCAGTAATCGTCGGAATAATCGCAAGGAAAGCTTTTGCTACTGCTGGTGGGACTGACTCAGGCATCTTGATAGTAATATCTGCTAACATAAGTTTAGCATAAATAATTACTGCAAGGGCACCCATAATGATAATGGTAAAGTAAGCACCAGCATCCATATGTGCAGCAGCAAAGAGTGGTTTCCATGCTGCAAGACCTTGTCCAGTCAGTACGCCATTGATTTTGTCTGTTGCGGCTACACCGGCATCGCTCACACCCAAAGCATCCAAGAATTTTGGCATTTGGTTTGGCAAACCAGCGAAGAGAGTGGCAACTGCTACAACACCACCAGCTAGGTCATTGACACCATAAGCACGCGCCAAATTGTAACCCCAAGAGAATGCAAAGATAAGACCAATAACTGTCAAAGTCCCTTGGTTAACGAGAGCTGAAATATTGTTCAAATCCCCGATGATTGGTGTGTTCGCAAGTGTCCAGACATCTTCTGGTGCAAGTTGTGAAAACTTGGTTGGCCCCAAAACCATCTGCTGAATGGACTGTGGGAAAGTTGTGACGATGGCTAATACCATCGCTGCAAGCGCACCTGTCAGTGTTGCTGGCAGGATACCAATGAATGAGTCACGCAAGGCAACCAGGTGCTTTTGCGACCCTATTTTTGCTGCTACTGGGACGAGATATTTCTCCATCCACATCGTAATTCCGTTCATAGAATTCCTCCTAAAATTTTAATTTATTTGCGTATAAGGTTATAAATTATAGCTCATCACTTTCAATAAATTTAAACGAACTCCAAGGCTTGATGAAGTCAAGTAAGAACATTTCGTCTTCCGAGATACGTCCAACAACATTGACCCGACCATCATTTTTCATTTCCTTCAGAGCGATTTGTGTTTCTCCCTTATATTGACCATATCCATCATTGTCAATAATCACATCGCCTGGTTTTATTGTATCTGTATCATGTGGCGGGAAATCCAAGTCTTTGTAGATAACGCGAGTCATGGTTGAACGTAGCATGTATTCTGAACAGTCGCCACGGTAACTGTGCATCGCTTCAAAAACACATTTGCGTTCATTTTCTGTCATTGTAGGTCGGGGAACCACTTTAAGTTCAGGCATTGGTGCATGGAAGGCTTCTGCCATTTGCTTCAGCTCTGCTTCACTCGCATAGGCATTGGCAATGGTAATGTCGTCAATATCGCCTAAGAGCTTATAATGTTTTACCTGAGTCTTTAGGCTAAGGTTACGATGTTCTTCTAGCGTACATAGACCGTCTTGAGCAGGCCAAGGTCCAAAGGTTGCTTCATGCGAATTCACAAAAGCCATCGTGTTTAAGTTGTACTTCTTGAACTTCTTCGTACATTTTACATAGTGGTCAAATGCCAAGCCTGTATAACGGTGGGGGTAAAAGTTATGACTGCCCAGTAAGTTTTCAATGTTGGGCGAATAGTCCATGATACTGTCCACATAACTTGTTCCCTGACTCATGTTAATCTCTATCTTTAGATTATAAGGGTTGCGAGTCATACGTGCTTCCTCAGCTCCTGTAAATCCAAGGTCTAAACGAATACCATCAGCACCCATTTCATCAAAGAAACTTAAATCATCATAGCTGATGTTAAGTTGTTCAAATAAGGCAGGATTAATATCTACCATGACTTCCATACCAAGACTGTTTGCATAAGCAATCACTTTCGTAAAGCTCTCAAGAACAGCTGCCTTATCTCCCTTGATTTCTAAAAGTGAAGTAAAGACACGGGTGTATCCATATTGGTGAGCCAAGTCTAAATAGGCTTTGTCAGCCTCAAAGTTGGAACGTTCCGGATAAATCGAGATACCTAGTTTTCCCATAATACTCCTTTCTTACTCTAGATTTTCCCATTATCCATTCATCAATGCATCTGCAGCGGCGACGACATTTTTACCATTCATCATGCCGTAATCTTGCATTTTAATCACGTCACAAGGAACACCAACTGCTGCTGCTTTTTTAATAACTTCATTTTTCATATAAGCCACTTGTGGACCGAGAAGCAATACATCTGGTTTCTCTGAACTAGACAACATATTATCAATTTCGGCTACAGACTTTGCGTAGATCTCATAATCTTTTCCTGCTTCTTGTGCGGCTTGCTGCATCTTTGTCACGAGTAATGAGGTTGACATACCTGCTGCACAGGCCAGTGCAATAACTTTATCTGCCATTTTAATGATCTCCTTCTTTTTATCTATACCAATAGTATAGCTATTTCGGAAAGCGATTTCAAATATAATTTGTCCGGACAATATTAAGCGAAAAAACAAATATTTTTTAATGAAACCCTTATTTATAGCGCTTTTATTTTTCTAAAATTAATAAAAACTTCATTTTTTGGCCTAATTTCCGAAACATGTTACAAATTTAGAAACAAAAAAAGTTTTTATTCTTTAGTTTAAGTTAATAAAAACGCCAAATCTTATGAAAAATGGGCTCTGTCAACTCTGCGGTGGTACTCGCTAAAA
>NZ_WIVG01000016.1 GCF_016758115.1 Lactococcus garvieae | reverse complement strand
TCATTTTTTAGCGAGTACCACCGCAGAGTTGACAGAGCCGCTTTTTTTGTCTGTGAACCTTGGTAGGAAATCATTTTCTGTTTATTTTTACTTTCCGAATTTAAGACTGTAATCATAGAAATTTCGGTTCAAATTGTAGCTGTAAACGCATTCATAGACTGTTTCGCTATTGCATATTATTTTGAAGTCCTCAGGCAGTACTTTAAAATAAGATTATACAAATAAAAAATAGCAGTCTGAGTTTAAGTTGAGATTATCTAAATGTAAAAACAGTTATTATCTATAGAGATATGAGGTATATTATGATTACAAACCTACTTTATGCTATGAATTCAAGCAAGTCACATTGTCGTCGAATAAGTATTCTCCAAATGCTAGATTCAGAGCCAGAAGGACTTGCAGTGCGGGAAATTTCAGAGACATTAGAGGTCTCTAAAGTAACGATTGTTGCGGATATTAAGCATCTAAGACGAGAGCTGGCACCCCGTCAAGTGCAGATTCTTGCTGAGGATGACAGATATAAACTAGAATACCCTGATTGGTTCAATTCAGACTTGCTGTGTAATTTATTGAATATGAATGAACTCCCTTATATTATCATGGAAAATGCGGTAATGGGACGGGAGATGGATATAAATAAGGCGACAGTGCTTTATCAAGTTTCTCGAACTAAACTCATGGCTGTGCTAGAACATATGAATACAGAGCTCAGTCGATTTTCTGTCAAAATTTCTTTGAAAAACCTCACACTTGAAGGACGTGAGGCAGACGTACGTTTTGTTTATTTTGTCTTTTTTTCTTTCTTGAGTGACGGGAGTAGTCTTTATGCAGAAAGTGCAGCATTGGCAGACTATATGATTAAGGAACAGAAAAAAAGGTTTAAACAGCCTTTAAATTTAAACTTTTCTAACCTCTCCATTCATCTTGCAATTACTGCTTTACGCTGGAGAAATCACTGTTATATAGAGTTACCTGATGAAGCGATAGTTGAATTTAAAGCATGTGAGGATTATGTGGAAGCTTCACAAATAGTTGAGCAGATTTACAAGAGACTTTATCCTCATGGCAATGCTGTGACTATTCCAGAGACGGAAAAATATTGGATTTGGATTTCAGCTTTGTACCATACATCTTATGTTGTAAGGGAGGAGTCCTATATTCCAGATTATCCAGCCAAATCAAAATCTAAGGTATTCTTGGAGTCTTTAAACTTCCTATTAAAGGACAAAGAAGACGGTGAGGAAAAGTCTATCCTTTCTCTATACTTGTATAATATTATGGTTTTAGGAACGATGACAAGAAATTATGAACGTATTCTTCCATCCCTTAAAAAAGCAATCAAGCTCAGTCACCAAGAGAAGTTTGTTTATTGGTTAGACCTATTGAATCAACAACAAGAGGAAACAGTATTTTATTTTGAACATAAAGAAGATGTTGCGGCTAGTTTGGCCTTGATTCAGGCAAACCTAGAAAGAAAAACATATATGAATGATTTGGACGAAATTCATATTGTTGTTGCTTTGCAAGGCCAACCAGGCTTGGAACAATACATTATAGATGTTGCTAAAGATGTTCTCCCTCAGGATGCTGCTATTAAATTTTATTTGGATGAACCAGTGACACAGAGAGAGATTAATCAATTTGGGCCATGCCTAATTGTTTCAAACTTCCTATTAAATGAGAGTTTAAAAACGGAAGCGCACGTTGTGACAATGTCAAAAATCCCAAAACTGACCGACTGGGGACGTATGCGGGAAGCAATAAATAAGATACATAAATTTAAACGCACTCTATAGTGCATTTTTATTTGTGAGCTCAAAATTAATTAGACAGAATATCGCTGAAAAATAATAAAAAAAAATAAACGAGGATTTAAAAATAAAAAAATAAAAGCCAAATAAAAATATTAAAATAAGTCTTGTAAGTTATAAAAGTTACAAAAATAAAAGAACTATGGAGACATAAAAATGAAAAAGAAACTTTTGATTACCTCAGCAGCGATGTTGCTTACAGCACTCTCTTTTGGAATGACTGCTCAAGAAGCACAGGCACATGGTTATGTAAAAAGTCCAGCAGCACGAGGCTATCAAGGTCAATTGGATAAAGATAAATTAGGCTGGACACCAGCTTTCAACCTTTATGGTAATGTTATTACTAATCCACAGTCATTAGAAACAGCTAAAGGTTTCCCTCAAGCTGGTCCAGCAGATGGTAAAATTGCTTCTGCTGAAGGTGGACTTGGTCAAATTGGAGATTTCGTACTTGATTTGCAATCGCCAGACCGCTGGAAGAAACAAGATGTCACAACAGGAGTAAATACATTTACTTGGCATTATACAGCACCACATAAAACAGCTAAATGGCACTATTACATTACAAAAGTTGGTTGGAATCAAAATGCACCGTTGAGACGTGATATGCTCGAGAAAATCGGTGAAGTTGATGGTAAAGGCCTTACAGCTGATATGGATCTTAGCCATGATATAAAAATCCCTGAAGACCGTAAAGGTTACCATGTTGTTCTTGCTGTATGGGACATAGCAGACACGCCAAATGCCTTCTATAATGTTATTGACGTTAATGTTGAATCAGACTTTACAGGGCCAACATTACCTCAAGCACCAGAAGTACCATCAGGCTTAAAAGCAGATGAAGTGACAAAAACTTCAGCAAGCTTGTCATGGAATCTCCAAACAGATGCTTCAAGCTATCTCGTTTACAAAGATGGTGAACAAGTCGCAGAGGTTGAATCTGGCAACTATGAAGCAAAAGGCTTGAAAGCTAACACTACTTATGAGTTCCAAGTTGCAGCAAAAGGTGCTAACGGCATGGTCTCTGAAAAGTCTAAAGCAATAACAGTTAAAACGGATGCTGAAGGAGTGGTAGAATTCCCGACAGCACCAAAGAATCTTCATTCGATGGGTGAGACAACATCATCTGTTGACCTTATGTGGCAAGCAGCATCACACTCAGAAGGAATTAAACATTATGAAATCTTCCAAAACGGTGTAAAAATTGCTGAAACAAACAAAACTTCATTTATGGTAAAAGGACTGGCATCTGACACAAGCTTTGATTTCCGAGTAAGAGCTGTTTCAAATACTGGAACAACTTCAGAATTCAGTAATACCTTGTCAGCTACAACCTTGAAAGAAGAAGATGGGGGTGAAATTCCAGGTGATGTACGTGAGTTCAAGCTAGGAAGCTTCACTGCCCCTGAAGTCTACTCTGCTAATGAAGAAATTGCTTATAAGGGTAAACTATACAAAGTTTTGGTAACACACTTTAACTATGGTGACGCATCATGGACTCCAGATAATGCCGCTTCTCTCTTTGTTGAAGTCAAATAAAAGCCATAACTAAAAATTTCTTTTAAGAAACTTTTAAAAACAAGTAAAACCAATCAGACATCTGAGCATGCGATTGGTTTTATTTGCGTACCCCTAAAGATTATCTTAGCTGAATATTTTTTTGTGAAATAAGTATCCAAAACTAAAACTTTTAAAAAGAATATTTTGTTCTAGAAAAATGCAAGTGCGACTGTAGAAAAGAAGGTGAATGCTTTGGATTTTTTCGCTCTAATACAAGGTTTTTTATTAAAATTTTACAGCAGATACTGTCGTAATAATAAAATATACAGCTGAAATGCAGTTTAGGTTTATTTAATATTTTGTGTTATAATGATGTTACAATAACTAATATTTACTTAGGGTTTAAATGACCCTCGTGAGGAGAACACTTTGAAATTTAAAAAATTGAACATCTTGCTTGCAACAGCTGTTGCAGTTGTAGGTCTTGTCACACTTTCAGCATGTGGAAATAATAATTCGACAGGTGCTAATATTATCACAATGAAGGGTGATACTATTAACGTTAGTGACTTCTATGGTGAAGCTAAAACTTTCCCTAACATGCCTGCCACAGCTCTCTTACAAAACTTGACAATGTCAAAAATGTTTGAAAAAGACTTTGGTGATAAGGTTTCAGATAAAGACGTTCAAGCGAAGTTTGACGAAACTAAGAAACAAATGGGAGAACAGTTTGCTGCGGCTTTGCAACAACAAGGGTTCACTGAAAGTAGCTACAAAGCTTATGTTCGTCTTCAACTGTTGCAGGAATACGCAATTGAGAAAAAGATTGAAGATACACAATACACAGAAGCTAACTTGAAAGCAGCTTGGGCAGACTTCCATCCAGAAGTCGAAGCGATTGTTGTACCAGAAACAACTAAGGATGCAGCGACAAAAGCTATTGAATCTGCCAAGTCAGATGCGGCAAAATTTGAAGAAGATAATAGCAAGAATAAACAGAAGTTTGACTCAACAAACACCACTATTCCTAAAGAGGTGCAAACAGCAGCTTTCAAGTTGAAAAACGGCGAAGTTTCTGAGGTTATTGAAGCAACAAATGCTTCTACTGGAACAACAAGCTATTATGTTGTGAAGATGATTAAAACATCAGATAAAGGTTCAGACATGAACAAGTACAAAGATCAGCTTAAAAATGTGATTAAAGCAGAAAAAATGGCAGATACAACATATGTTGCAGGTGTGATTGGAGAGTATCTCAAAGCACATAATGTCACTGTCAAAGAAGAAGCCTTTTCAACAATCTTCTCACAATTCACATCAGGTTCATCATCTAAATAATGAAAAATAAGTGACTTTACAGAGAGTCGATGTTAGGTGAAAGTCGACAAGTCAGTGTGCTTAAAATCTAAGGATTTTTATTCAGCAGGGAAAGCTGCTTTATCAAGCAAAATAAAGACGATGTATTCATCGTGAATGAGGGTGGTACCGCGTAAGTAACGCCCCTCGTTTGCGATGGATTTTTTGTTTTTATATTGTGTGAATATTCACATAAAAACATATAAAAGCTATTTTATTAGGAGAGTAATTATGAAAAAAATGACTTCTACAGAAGTGCGCCAAATGTTCCTTGATTTCTTTCAATCAAAGGGACACTCTATTGAACCTTCACAATCATTGGTTCCTGTTAATGATCCCACCTTGCTTTGGATTAATTCAGGTGTTGCCACATTAAAGCCCTACTTTGATGGTTCAGTTGTTCCTGAAAATCCACGCATTACCAATGCTCAAAAATCGATTCGTACGAATGATATCGAAAATGTAGGCAAGACAGCACGCCACCATACAATGTTTGAAATGCTAGGAAACTTTTCTATCGGAGACTATTTCCGTGACGAAGCATTAGCTTACGCTTGGGAACTGCTCACAAGCAGTGAATATTTTGACTTTCCAGCGGAAAAGCTTTATATTACCTACTATCCGGATGATAAAGATACATTTAACCGCTGGATTGAGTTAGGTGTAGATGCAAGTCATTTGGTACCAATTGAAGATAACTTTTGGGAGATTGGTGCAGGACCATCAGGACCTGATACAGAAATTTTTTACGATCGTGGTGAAGCTTACGATCCTGAAAACATCGGCTTAAAACTTTTAGCTGAAGATATTGAAAACGATCGTTATATCGAAATCTATAATATTGTCTTGTCGCAGTTTAATGCCGATCCAGCTGTCCCACGTAGCGAATATAAAGAATTGCCACAGAAGAATATTGATACAGGTATGGGACTTGAACGTATGGTTTGCATCATCCAAGAAGGTAAAACAAACTTTGATACAGATCTTTTCCTCCCTATTATTCGCGAAATTGAGCGTATCTCTGGTAAAACCTATAATCCGGATGGCCATAACATGAGCTTTAAAGTCATTGCTGACCACATCCGGGCGCTTAGCTTTGCCATTGGAGACGGTGCCCTACCGGGAAATGAAGGACGCGGCTATGTTCTTCGCCGTCTTCTCCGCCGTGCCGTAATGCATGGTAAAAAGCTGGGCATTGAAGGTAAATTCTTGGCTCAACTTGTTCCTATTGTCGGGCAAATCATGGAATCTTACTATCCAGAAGTACTCGAAAAACAAGATTTTATCATGCAAATTATTGACCGTGAAGAAGAAGCTTTTGGTCGTACAATTGATGAAGGGAGTAAGCTTCTTGATGAATTGCTTGCTAAACTTAAAGAAGATGGCAAGACAACACTTGAAGGTCAAGATATCTTCCGCCTTTATGATACCTATGGTTTTCCTGTAGAATTAACAGAAGAATTGGCAGAAGATGCTGGTTTTAAGATTGATCATGAAGGTTTTAAAGCAGCCATGAAAGAGCAACAAGACCGTGCACGTGCGGCAGCGGTAAAAGGTGGTTCTATGGGTGCTCAGAATGAAACACTTCAATCGATTAAGGAAGAATCTGAATTTCTTTATGATGTGGAAAAATATGATGCCAAACTCCTTGTTGCTGTTAAAGATGATGAGAAAGTAAATACTGCAAGTGGTGAGGCCCAACTTATTTTCGACAAAACACCTTTCTATGCTGAAATGGGGGGACAAGTTGCTGACCACGGTGTGATTAAAAATGCAGCAGGAAAAGTAGTAGCGGAAGTTAAGGATGTCCAACATGCACCAAATGGCCAAAATCTACATATGGTCAATATCCTTTCGACTCTTGCCGTTGGTGAAACATACACACTTGAAATTGATACAGAACGCCGTCATGGCATTGTCAAAAATCACACGGCTACTCACTTACTTCATGCTGCTTTGCATAATATTGTGGGGGAACACGCACTGCAAGCAGGCTCACTTAATGAGGTAGAATTCCTCCGCTTTGACTTTACGCACTTTGCACCTGTAAGCAAGGAAGAATTAGCAGATATTGAGCATCAAGTTAACGAAGTCATTTGGCAATCATTGCCTGTTGAAACAATCGAAACAGATATTGAAACAGCGAAAGAAATGGGTGCAATGGCTCTCTTTGGTGAAAAATATGGCAAAAATGTTCGTGTTGTCAAAATCGGCGATTACTCTATTGAGCTTTGTGGTGGTACACACACAGCGACGACAAGTGAGATTGGTCTCTTCAAGATTATCAAAGAAGAAGGTATCGGATCTGGCGTACGCCGTATTGTTGCCGTAACAGGTCAAAAAGCCTATGAAGCATTTAAAAATGCTGAAAGTACCTTGAATGAAGTTGCTGCTGTTGTCAAAGCACCTCAATCGGCACAAGTTGTAGCTAAAGTAACAGCTCTCCAAGAAGAACTAAAAGCAGCTCAAAAAGAAAATGAAGTTTTAGCAGGTAAATTGGCAGCCAGTCAATCTGAAGAAGTCTTTAAAAATGTTCTTATGGCGGCAGATACAAGCTTTATTGCAAGTCAAGTAACAGTTCCTGATGTAAAAGGTCTTCGAAATCTTGCAGATATATGGAAACAGAAAGATTTGTCAGATGTGCTCGTGCTCGTCGCTAAGATTGGCGAAAAAGTGAGCCTTCTTGTGGCAAGCAAAACAGCTGACGTTAAGGCAGGAAACTTGATTAAAGAACTTGCGCCTTACATCGATGGCCGTGGTGGTGGTAAACCAGATATGGCTATGGCTGGAGGAGCAAACGCAGCGGGCATTCCTGAACTTATCGAAAATGTTGGTGCTAAAATAGCCCACAAATAATATTGGAATAAAAAATAAAGTCTTTTCGCAGAAGATTAAAATGGAGCGAAAAGACTTTTTTGACTTTGCGACAGTGTGGCTAAAGAAGGGCTAGCGATTTGGAGATAAAATATCAGCCATTTTTTATTGTTATGTTCGCATCATATATCTTTATAAAAGACAAAAATTCTGTTATAATCACCTTTTATCGTATTCTGTAACGTATATGATATACTGAAGTAACCAAAAACAGTTGATAAGGAGAAATGAATGATTGAAGACAGTCACTTAAATAAGCTTAACGATCTTGAAAGTATGGTTTTTGAACAAGTGTTAAAAGAACCTGAATGCATTATGAAAATGACTATTCGTGAATTTGCTTCTTCTGTTCATGTTTCTCCAACTACGATTGTACGTATGACACGTAAGTTAGGCTTTTCAGGCTGGAATGAAATGAAAGGGTATCTGCGTGCTCAAAGAGACAAAGTTTCGCTGAAAGCAGATGCTGCAGAATATGATAATCTTCTCGCCTTTGAACTTTTTACGAAACGTTTACGGAATCCAGAGTATTTGAAACTCATCGATGAAGCCGCAAAGCTCTTGGAGGAAACCGAATATACTGTTTTTATCGGTGTCGGAACATCTGGAGCTCTAGCTGACTATGGTACAAAGTATTTTAATAATGCAGGGCTTCCTGCGTTTGAAGTGACCGATCCTTACCAGCCCTTGATGACGAATAATGCTCAATCGATGACAGTTGTTGCTCTTTCTATCTCAGGGAAAACCAACTTCATAATTGGCTCTGTTGCGTCTTATAAAAGAGATGGTGTAAAAGTCATTTCGATTACTAATGAAATGAATAATACTTTGTCTAATATGGCAGATGTTGCTATCCCTTATAATGTAGCAGCCGAAAGTTCTAAAGTACATGCTTTGGGTCAGCTGACGACACAGTTACCTGTTGTTGCCCTTTTGGAACGGCTGGCGCATCGAACACATAGTTTTCGGCAAGAAAAAAATAAAAATAATAGTGAAAAGGGCCAGACATTTAAAAGCGGTTTTCTTTAAAGAAAGTCGCTTTTTCAAATGGGTTAGTCAATGAAAAGTTTGAAGAATAAAGCTGAAAGAGCTGCAGCAAAAACAAGTAGTTACTAGTATTACCATTGCCGATACAAGAGCAGAATTAAGTGAGGCAGGGGAGAAGAACTCCTTGGTTTTATGTAAGATGTCTGTAACGTTGACTGCCCCACGGGATACAACAGAAGTGCTGTCCCGAGAGAGTTTCCTAATATTTGAATGTGTAACTTTAAAGTCCTTAAAAATTATGCTAATAATTCTGGATACGGATTAAAAGTTGATTTGTTATGATTAAAAAAGCTCCTACGAGCTTTTTTACTTTTCTTCCAAAGCTTGGAGACGTTCCTCTTGACCGATGAATTCGGTAGCCATGTCTTTAAAAGCAATGGCTGTCATGAGATGATCTTGGGCATGTACCATATAAAGATTTAGCTCAATCACTTCACCTTGAGCCACACGTGTTAAAAGGTCTGTTTGGACATCGTGTGCCTCGCGTAACTCATCGTTGGCTTGTTGCAAAGATTCGTGTGCTGTGTCAAAATTTCCCTCTTTAGCCTGTTGGATGGCTTGATAAGCTAAGCCTTTTGCATTACCGCCATGCATGATAATGCCCATGACAACATTCATATATTCTTCGTTCATTTTCTTCTCTTTCTGACTATAGTGCCTATTTCATTAAGTTCTCAGCATTGGCTAAGACATTATCGCCGCGCATCATGCCGTAGTCCTGCATATTGATTACATCCATCGGTACACCGGCTGCTTCCGCTTTTTTCTGTACCTCTGCCTTCATGAAAGCAACCTGTGGTCCTAAGAGGAGCACATCTGGTTTAGGATTAGCTGCTAACATGTTATCAATGTCGGCTGTTGATTTTGCAAAAATCTCGTAGTTTTTGCCTGAAGCTTCGGCCGCTTTTTGCATTTTTGAAACCAATAATGATGTGGACATTCCTGCAGCACAGGCGAGCGCGATAACTTTATCTGCCATAATGTAAATACCTCTTTTTTAAAATTTGTGGTTTCATTATACCCTTTTCAAGAAACAGATGCAAACGTTATCAGAAGGCTTTCTCTTGTATAAATGAAGCTTTTGAAACAGTGTTATTTCAGGCTTTGAGAGATATTTAAAAGTTAGTATCTTTCTTTTTTTGGAAGCTTTTGTTTCAGAAAATAGGAACAAAACTGTCAGACTTTCCTCAACTTTGTAAACTTGTTTTTGGTATAATGGAGGTATTGATAACGCATACATTTCAAAAAAGAATGTATGCAGCAAAATACAACTTACACAAAGGAGCGTTAATATGCCATTGTCTAAAGATTTTCTCTGGGGTGGTGCAACAGCTGCCAATCAATATGAAGGCGGCTGGAATCAAGGTGGCCGTGGACTTGCAAATGTGGACTTGGCACCACATGGTGAGCGCCGAGAAGCGATTATTTTAGGGCTTGAAAAACATCTGCAACCAGAAGAAGGACTCTTCTATCCAGGGCATGAAGCGGTTGATTTCTACAACCATTGGCAAGAAGATATTGCATTATTCGCGGAAATGGGCTTTAAAACTTTCCGGATGTCTATTGCTTGGTCACGGATTTTCCCAAAAGGTGATGAAAGCCAGCCTAATGAAGAAGGGCTTCTCTTTTATGAAAAAATATTTAAAGAGCTGTGCAAGTATGAAATTGAACCTCTGGTAACTATCACACACTTTGACATTCCAATGCATTTGGTGACAGAGTACGGTGGCTGGCGCAACCGTAAGATGATTGATTTTTATAAAAACTTAGTGACGGTCTTGTTCACTCGTTATAAAGGCTTGGTAAAGTACTGGCTTACCTTTAACGAAATCAACGTGCTCTTGCATGCACCTTTCATGGGTGCAGGGGTTTATATTGAAGAAGGTGAAAACCGTGATGAAGTTCTCTTTACTGCGGCACATCATGAACTTGTCGCCTCAGCATTAGCAACAAAAATTGCGCATCAAATAGATCCAGAAAATAAAATTGGTTGCATGGTAGCAGCCGGAGATTACTACCCATGGGATTCAAAACCAGAAAATGTTCGTGAAGCTCTTGATAAAAATCGTGAGAACCTTTTCTTGATTGATGTGCAAGCGCGTGGTAAATATCCAAATTACTTCTTGAAGCAGCTAGAACGTGAGGGAATTTCTTTACCAATAGTGGAGGGAGACGAAGAGCTCCTTGCCCAAAATACCGTTGATTTTGTATCCTTCTCTTATTATTCTAGCCGTGTCGCAAAAGTTTTAGAAGAAGGGGATGAGGAAACTTCTGGTAATATCTTTGCCTCTGTTAAAAACCCATATCTCAAAGCCTCAGAATGGGGCTGGCAGATTGATCCTGTCGGTTTACGCACAACCATGAATACTCTCTACGACCGTTATCAAAAACCGCTTTTCATCGTTGAAAACGGCTTAGGAGCCGTGGATAAACCAGATGAAGAGGGATATGTCGCTGATGACTATCGCATTGCCTACATGGCCGATCATATCGCCGAGATGGTCAAAGCAGTCGAGCTGGATGGTGTTGAATTACTGGGCTATACTTCTTGGGGCTGTATCGACTTGGTTTCAGCATCGACTGGAGAAATGTCCAAGCGCTACGGCTTTATCTATGTTGATCGTGATGATCAAGGAAAGGGCAGCTTAAAACGTACACCGAAAAAATCCTTTAACTGGTACAAAAAAGTCATCGCTTCGAATGGTCAAGATTTGAGCAATGATTGATGGATAAATGTGTGCGTGCTTAATAACAGCTTCGCTTTTGGGAAGAAATAGAGCAACTCTCTTTTTCTGCTATTATGGGTTGTTCTCATTGCACCTAAAAGGTAAACCTCTTGTTGGGTTTCCTTCAAAAACGGTATTTTTTGAGGGAGACTGTCATAATAAATTGATGAAAAGCACCTTCTCTCTTTTTCTGTTATAATAAAATCATGGTAAAAAACACAGTAGACAAGCCCTTAGCGCAAAATAAAAAAGCGCGGCATGATTATGAAATTTTTGAGACTTTTGAGGCAGGCATCGTTTTAACAGGAACAGAGATTAAGTCGGTTCGTCAAGCCAAAATACAGCTAAAGGATGGCTTTGCGCGTGTAAGAAACGGAGAAGTTTGGCTTTCTAATGTTCATATTGCTCCTTTTGAGCAGGGAAATATTTTTAATGTGGATGAGTTACGTACTCGTAAACTTTTGTTCCATAAAAAAGAAATTACCAAAATTGAGAAAGCACTCGCAGGGACAGGAGTTACTTTTATTCCCCTGAAAGTTTATCTCAAAAACGGTTTTGCTAAAGTGCTTATGGGCCTAGCTCGCGGTAAAAAACAATACGATAAGCGTGAAACCTTAAAACGTAAAGAGCAAAACCGTGATATAGCTCGCCAGCTTAAGGCATATAACCGTTAGACAAGTCAGTAAGCAGAAGTGCTTCTGGCTTTTTGTTTATCCAAAATGATTTTTTTGTGACAGTTTTTACAATTATTGTATTCTATGTCATATTAGTATGTAAGCGCAAACGAATTTGTTATACTTAATTTAAATAAGGAAGTGTACAAATTTTTTTTTAGATTTGAGGAAATAAAAAAATGTCAAAATATTATGGGTCAATTGAAGCAGGCGGAACAAAATTTGTACTTGCTGTTGGGGATGAAGATTATGGAATCATTAAAACACATCAGATTCCTACAACACATCCTGAAGAAACAATAAGTAAGACAATCGCGTTCTTTAAGGAGAATCCTGTTGAAGCAATTGGTTTAGGTTCATTTGGACCATTGGATATTAACAGTGATAGTCCAACTTATGGGTATATCACAACCACACCTAAACCAGATTGGGGAGGCATAAATCTTCTTGGCAAGATTAGTGATGAATTAAATATTCCGGTTGCTTTTACGACAGATGTCAATGCTTCTGCTTATGGTGAGATGGTTAAAACAGGGCTTCAAGATGTCGTTTATTTTACGATAGGTACAGGTATTGGAGGAGGCGCAACTCAAAAAGGAAACTTTATTGGCGGGCGTGGACATGCTGAAATGGGGCACCAAACAGTTAAACGCCATCCAAAAGATACGAATTTTGAAGGTATCTGTCCTTTCCATAATGATTGTTTGGAAGGTCTCGCTTCTGGACCGACAATCGCTGCACGTCTTCAGAAACGTGGTGAAGAAGTTGAAGCGAATCATGAAGTATGGGAATTGATTGCTTATTATATTGCACAAGCAGCTGTAAATGCTACTCTGACTTTAGTGCCTGAGCGCATAATTCTTGGAGGAGGTGTAATGTCACAGCCCTTAATGCTCGAAAAAGTTCAGAGATATTTTATAGAATTGCTTAATGGTTACGTGAGTTTACCTTGTGAGGTACATGATTACATTACACTACCGAGTGTAGAAAATAATGGTTCTGCGACAATAGGTAATTTTGCATTAGCAGCTTCAAAAATAGATTAAAAAAAGAAAGGGGAGAAAGTAGGAGTTGCGGGTCATTTGATATGGCTACAATGCAGGTAATATAAAAAATTGAAAGTTGATTTTTTAATCAAGAAAGGAGATTCAAAAACAAACAAGTTGTGAGTTGTCATGTTTTAAACCTTAATAAAGAAAGGCAGTTTTTATGTTTCAAAATACTTTTTTTGATGTAAGAAATGATATGCAACCGGCAGGAGTACAAGCTCCTTTAGATGAAATCATTCTTGATGATTTTAAGCAAGATAATGGCTGGCTGATTTCAGGCGGCACAATGAATTATGACACGTTAGGTGGAACCTTAACGCTAAGTGGAACCTCTGCAACCCTATCCAAAAAATTTACATATGCAACATGGAAATATTCAGATTTGAATATCAAAATTGCACAGATTACAGCTGAGCTTTCGTGGGAGTTACTTGTTCAAGGTGAGGCGGAAAATGCCCAACTTATTACAATTCAACCAGAAAGCCAAGCACAAAATAGTAGTTTCGGAGAGGCTTTTAGCTATTCTTTAAAAGGGATTGCTGGAACAGAACCCTTGTCAGATTGGAACGATTCAACCCTTGAAAGTAAGACATTTACACTTATGATAAACTTTAAAGGTGATGTCGGACAATTTATTACTTTAGGAGTATTAACTTGTAGTGAGCCAAATTATGAAATTCCCCAAGCTCTCCCTTCGAGTGTACAGGGGAGCATTGGAGGGATTAATTTTGATGGTGATCCTACGGTAGATGTTGATACTTTAAAAAATGATGATCCAACCAATATCTCAAATTTAAAAGAATATCGAAATTTATCCCTTCCTTTTAGCCGCTTGGTAACTAATCCTGAATATAACTTTGATAATCAGGCGATTACTCCTGTTGAGCCTTCAATGGATTTGCGTTTTGGGGCTTACTATGGCATTAAAGGTAATGCGAACAGGACAAGTGACAATGGTGTAAATTTAAGAGAGAAGAAATCAGGTTTCCAAGATTCCAGTTTTAATGCTATTATGAAAATAGATGATGTACAAGCATCAAGCAGCACGATTACTTCAGCTTGGTTTCCTCATAAAGTGGAGTTGTCTGGAAGTGTTGAAGGCTTTGGAAAGATAGCAACTACGGACTTTTTTGTTGATGAAAGTACACTTGGACGACTCATTAGCTTATCCGAAGCAACAGGTTCATATTTAGAAATTGAGCTCCGCGACTCAACAACTTCATCAACAGATTATAACACTAATAATTTGAAGTGCTACTGGGATAATGTGAACGAAGTCGTTTTGAAGACAGATACTCAGCATAGCGACTGGAATCAGAATTTATTTATCACGGCAATAAAAGTGGTTGCTCTTAAGGAAGATGGTGCTATTGATACAGAAGCAACTGCACAAATTATTCCGCCAACTTTTGTTAATGGTATCGGAAAGTATAGGATACCAACCTCTATTTCCTCTATTGGTTTAGCGATAGGTTATGCAAACCGTGAAGAGGGAGAGGAACAAGCTGTTATCCGTGCACTAAATGGTGTTGGCATGGGTGAAGGTTCTGCAACAATTATTGCGCATTACAATTCACGTAAAACTTATTGGGACAACTTGTTATCTAAAGTTCCTGTTTCTAGTGAATGGGGATTGGGAAATTCTTTTGTTTACCACAGTGAAGTTGTAACACCTGAGAAACACCGCCTTTTATATTACGCAGCTTGGACGCACCTCATCTGTAATATTTTAGCGCCTACTCGGGAAACAGGCTATGCCTTCACCCAACAAGCCTTAGGTAAACCAAGCCGTCAATGTGCAGGTGCAGCTATGACACCGCCTAATAATTCATGGGAAGGCTTACTCCAAATTCAAGATTTGATGTATATTAATCCATCCATTGCTTGGAGCGGGATGGAAGGGTTTATGTCTATGGTGGATGCCAACGGTTTCCTTTCAGGAGAAGTATTGCCTGTTCGTATGGCTCAAACGCTCTGGATGATTCACAATATTTCTCCAGATTTAACACGCTTGGGTGCACTTTATCCGGCATTGAAACGCCATTTGGAATGGAAATTTGAACATCCAAGATGGATTTACGAGAGTACAAATGTTGAGAACGAAATAGATTCAGAATTTATGATTTCTGTCATGAATGACACCCAGTATATGATAAAAATCTGTGAGCTATTAGGAAATGAATATGCGGCAGAAGTATCATATTGGCAAGAGTTATACGCACTTAATTTAAAAAATTATGCGGATTGGATGTTCTGTGACCCGCTTTCGCATGAAGCCTTATATTCTTATCCACAAAATAGTACGAATCAAGAAATCAATAGGAAAGTGCTAAGAAATGGCGCAAATCTTCCAGATAATAATTATCAAAGAGGAATTTGGCAATATATTTTCTTAGGTTGTGTTGATGTAGATCCAAATAATAATGATATAGACAAATATATTCATGCAAGGAATTCGCATCTCTCTGAGCCACCTGTACCTCGCAGTACAACAGATTTGCCCAATATGTTGTCTAGTGGTTTGATTCTGCCAGATTTACCGACAGAACAGACACAACAATTGGAACAGTTTACATTGGATATTATTAATCCAGCTCTGTCACTTTGCGGTTATCCAGTTCTTAAATGGGCGCCAAATTCATTAATGACACACGGTTTGATTAATCGAGGATTTTATGATGAAGCCAAAATTTTGTTGGAGAGTTACATTGTTCGAGGGACTGAAATTTGGCAATTTTGTGAGAATTATTTTTGGAACACCACAGGACCACGTGGCACCTATCCTACTTCATTTGGAGCCAGTCAAATCATTGATAGTACGATGATGCGAGGCGGGTTTATTTATAATGAAGATGGACCGCATGAAATTCCCAATTGGAGTCA
Organism: Lactococcus garvieae; assembly: GCF_016758115.1. Classification (GTDB taxonomy): domain Bacteria; phylum Bacillota; class Bacilli; order Lactobacillales; family Streptococcaceae; genus Lactococcus; species Lactococcus muris. The sequence goes on along the minus strand of NZ_WIVG01000016.1, from coordinate 30,156 downwards.
AGGAATGAACAAACCTATAACTCCTCCGATTGATATTTTAACTGACGTGACCATTGATTTGAGTAATCCAGAAGAAACATTAGGGCTTATTGGTATGCCTGTTGAGTTGAGACAAACCTATCAACGGACAGATAATTCGAGTAATAGCTATGAGCTAGGAAAAATTGTTGCAGTAACTTGGAAAGCAGAAACGCTGAGTAGTATGCCGTTACCTAATCAATATACTGTGGATGGAGAAACGGAGATGAAACAAATTGTTTCGGCGACAATTACGAGTAGCTCGTGATGAGATTTAACTCCCAGTGAAATTAAAAATAAACTCTCTTTGGGAGTTTTTATTTGTGATAGAAAGGACATTTTATGAATTTTGAGCAACGTGTCATTAATAGCAGGCATGGATTTACAGAACTTGAAGAAGATATAGTGGCATGGATTTTAAAGAATAAAGAAGAGGCAGCATCTATTAAAATTGTAACCTTGGCTACGCAGTTATATACAGCACCCAACACGATTATGCGACTCTGTCGTAAATTAGGATATGATGGCTTTACAGAATTAAAAGTAGAGTTAAAACATGAGCTTCAAGAACAGGTGGAAAATGAAACGAAGCGGATATTTTTGCGCAATTTTGAGCTGATTGATGCACAACGAGAGTTGGAAGTGGTGAAGCTATTTCAGAGATATCCAAAAGTTAATTTTTTTGCTTTAGAACAAGCAGTGGTAATAGCTAAAGCATGTACAGAACATTTTTATACTTTATCTGATAAGTTTAGGCTCTATCAATATGAAAATGAATTAGTAAATCAGATTGAAAATAATCAAAAAAGCTGTTTCTTTTTTATTTCGCTGTCAGGGGAATCAACCACTGTCCATAAGCTAGCCCGACTCGCTAAAGAATATGGGCATAAGGTGGTCAGTTTAACCAATCTGACAGAGAATACTTTATCAGATATTGCGGATGTAAATCTTTATTGCTATACTACTCGTGAGGTATACGGATACTACGATGTGACAGATAAAACCCCATTGATGCTTATTATGCACTCTCTTTATCGCGCCTATTTAGAAAGCTTAAACCAGGAGCTGATTAAAGCTGACGTGTAAATTTTTACAGGATATTGGACAGAGCTGTATTGGCTCGTTTTTTTTTGTAAAAAATGAAATGTAAGGGTTTTATTTTGGTAGAATAATCTTGAAAAAAGCAAAAGTACGAAGTGTACAGGAAGGAGGACTTAAATTTGAAATTTGATGATTGACAAAATAGTCGTTTTAAAAAGAAGTCATATTGAGGGTTAACCCTACATTTGGGATATTCCTTAGTAAAATACTTAGAAAAAGGTAGAACAAAATGAATGAATTTATTAATGAAAAAATGATGCCTATAGCAGCACGGGTATCACAAAACAAGATATTGGTAGCTATTCGAAACGGTATCACGCTTGCCTTGCCTCTTATTATTGTGGGTTCACTGTTATTGATTATCTCTTCTTTTCCAATTGATGCTTGGGTGGAATTTTTAACAAAACATGGACTTGTTGATATTTTGATTAAAGGAGTAGATGGTACATTTGGTATCATGGGTCTCGTAGCAGCTTTTGGTATTGCCCATGCTCTTGCAGTGCAATATGATAAAGATGGTGTTTCAGCAGGGATTATTTCTGTCGCATCCTTCTTGATTCTCACGCCCCACATTCTCAATGAAGAAGCAGGAGCAGGTATACCTGTTGCTTATATGGGTGCTAAAGGCTTGTTCGTTGCAATGGTTGTCGGGATTATCTCAGCTTATATTTTCACTTGGTTTATCAATCACAATATACAAATCAAACTTCCTGAGAGTGTGCCACCAGCAGTTGCAAAGAGCTTCTCGGCTTTGATTCCAGGCGCTTCAATTATTATTATGTGGTTGGTCATTTATGCTATTATTCAAAAAACAGGCATTGCTTCTGGTAATATTCATGATTTGCTCATGCAAATTTTTGGTGGACCTTTAGGACTTCTTGGTGGAACATTAGGTGGAACAGTAATTTCAATCATCTTGGTTTCTACTTTCTGGTTTATGGGGATTCATGGGGCAAACGTGGTCAACTCGGTAATCATGCCGATTTGGTTGATGAATACAGATGCCAACCGTGTCGCTTTCCAAGCGGGTGAAGAATTGCCTCACATTATTACACAACCCTTCATGGAAAGTTTTGTTTACATGGGTGGCGGAGGGGCTACCTTAGGATTGGTTATTGCCATTGCGATTACAGCCCTCAAAAAGAACGCATCACGTGTGACAAAAGGGATTGCACCACTTACATTAGCGCCTGGTATTTTCAACATTAACGAGCCTGCCATGTTTGGTCTCCCTATCGTATTGAACGTCAGCTTGATTATTCCATTTATTCTAGCGCCAGTCGTCAATGCGGTTGTGACCTACTTTGCGATGGCGACAGGCTTGGTACATGGCACTGTTGGTGTGGTTATCCCTTGGACAATGCCTCCAATTGTCTCAGGGTTCTTGGCAACAGGTGGTCATATTTCGGGCTCAATTATCCAAATTATTTGCTTAGTTCTTAATGTTTTGATTTATCTTCCGTTCTTCAATGTGGTCGAACGTCAAAACCGTAAGAATGAAGCTCAAGAAGAAGTTTAAAACTTTTAAACAGTAGGAGAATACTTTGAAAAAAAGATTTATTAGTGCACAGGTATCAGAGATTTTTGACATGAATGCCCTAGAGTTGAAAAATTCTATTAAGGCAAGTGAAGGACGCGTAATTTGTTCTGAAAATGTAGCGGCACGTGACAGCAATGTTGGAGAGGTAAGCAATTCAGAAATTGCCAGAGCTTTTGGGGCTGATTTAATTTTACTCAATGGTTTTGATGTTTTTGACCCTCAAGTCTCAGCCATTGAAGGCGAAGCTCAAGAAACAATTCATATTTTACGCCAATATGTTGGACGTCCTATTGGAGCGAACTTAGAGCCAGTGGATTTAGAAGCTGAAATGTCTGAAGTACGCGATATTATTTCACTTGGACGTCAAGCCAATAAAGAAACTTTAGCAGAAGCAAAAAAACTAGGATTAGACTTCGTATGTTTAACAGGAAATCCGGGAACAGGTGTTACAAATTCAGCGATTGTAAAAGCTATTACTGTAGCCAAAGAGGAATTTGGTGGTTTGATTATCGCAGGGAAGATGCACGGTGCTGGTGTTGACGAAGCAGTCGTGGATATGGAAGCAGTAAAAGCCTTTGTGAAAGCTGGAGCAGATGTTATTTTAGTTCCCGCAGTTGGAACGGTTCCGGGATTTGATGTTTCAGATTTGAAAGCAGTCGTGAAAGTAGTGCATGAAGCTGGTGCTCTTGTTATGTCAGCTATTGGAACCAGTCAAGAATCATCAGATGCGGATACAATTAAGCAAATAGCGATTCAAAACAAAATTTGCGGTGTGGATATTCAGCATATCGGGGATGCAGGTTACTCAGGCATTGCTCCAGTAGAAAATATTATGGCTATGAGTAAAGCCATTCGAGGCAATCGGCATACGATTGCGATGGTTGCAAAGTCTATCCGTCGTTGACAGGAGTAAGAGAAAATAAAATTGAGACTAAGCAGTCTCTTTTTTGTTTTTGAATAATCTTGCATATCAACTATAGCATTAGAGAGGCTTACTAATGCCTTTATTAGAGTAATAAACCATATTTACCAACCATTTACCCAGTATTTACGAAGTATTAACATTTATCTATCCTTTCCAATGTTAAGATAGTGATGTAAGTAAAGGAACTTACGAGAAGACAAAGAAATTATTGGAGAACATCTCATGAAGAAAAAGTTACTTTCTGGAATTATCGCTGGTGCAGTCCTCCTGACTCTAGCAGCTTGTGGAAACAGTGATACAGCAACAAACAATACGGACTCATCTGCTTTAGCAGGAAAAATCATTGCTGGAGGTTCGACAGCTCTACAGCCAATGGCTCAACAAGCTGCAACAGAGTATACAGCTCAAAAGCCAGAAGTTCAAATCACTGTACAAGGTGGCGGATCCGGTGTAGGTTTGACTCAGGTCTTAGCAGGAACCTTTCAAATCGGTAATTCGGATATCTTTGCAGAAGAAAAGTCAGGCATTGATGCTTCTAAACTGAACGACTATAAAGTAGCTGTTGTGGGCTTTGCTCCAATTGTAAATAAGGATATAAATATCGAAAACTTATCAACAAAACAGTTGATTGATGTTTTCACAGGTAAAGTTAAGAATTGGAAAGAAGTTGGTGGACCAGATGAGAAAATTACAGTAATCGGTCGTGCAGCGGGTTCAGGTACGCGTGTGAACTTTAATAATTTAGCGCTTGGTGGTGCAACAGAAGTTGATGGACCAACACAGGATGCAAGTGGTACAGCAGTTACGATGGTTGGTCAAACACCTGGGGCAATCTCTTATGTAGCCTTTTCGTATCTTGACAAGAGCAAGGACATCAAAGCGGTAAGTATTGACAATGTGAAACCGACAGTGGAAAATGTTGCTGATAATAGCTACAAAGTTTGGTCGTATGAGCATATGTATACAAACAAAGACAAGGAAACAGCGGTCGAAAAAGATTTTATTAAATATGTTACCGAAGATGATAAAACAATCAAAAAATTAGGCTATATCCCAATTTCAGAAATGAAGGTTGAACGCGATTCTCAGGGGAAAATTACCAATAAATAAGCTATAGTGAAACCAGTGTCTAATTCTTTCAAGAGAAACTTTATTCTTTACAGAAATGACAGGAGCAGGAGTGCTTGAGCAATATTTCAAGTGCTCTCTTTGCGCTTTCATTTACAAAATGTTTACATTGTAAGCGTTAAGTATTCAGTCATTTAGGTTTGATTTATGCTAAAATAAAGTTATGAAAAAGAAAATTTTAATGGCTTTATTTGCAGCAATGAGTCTTGTGACTTTGGCGGCATGTGGGCCGAATTCAAATCAGGTTACAGTGGGTGGTTCAACAGCTTTAAAACCACTGGTGGAACAAATTTCTTTGGACTATATGAAAAAATATCCAGAAGATATTATCATGGCTCAGGGCGGTGGTTCAGGAGTGGGGTTAGCACAAGTGGCAGCAGGCTCTTTCCAAATTGGTAATTCAGATATCTTTGCTGAGGAAAAATCAGGTATAGATACTTCTAAGATTACTGGAAATAAGGTTGCAGTTATTGGCTTTTCACCAATAGTTAACAAGGAGCTTGACTTATCCGGCGTGACGCAAGAACAGCTGATTGCCATTTTTACAGGTAAAGTAAAAAACTGGAAAGAAGTTGGTGGACCAGATCAGGAAATTACCGTTATCGGACGCACATCAGGGTCAGGAACGCGTGTGAACTTTGATAACTTTGCTCTAAATGGTGCGCGTGAAATTGATGGTCCAACACAAGATGCTTCAGGTTCAGTTGTGCAGCTGGTCGGTCAAACACCAGGGGCTATAAGTTACGTTTCCTTCTCCTATATGAACAAACCAGGTATTAAACCGCTAAGTTTGGACGGGGTAGAGCCTTCGGATGCTAATGTAACGACCAATACTTGGAAAGTTTGGTCTTATGAACACATGTATACGAATAATAAAAACGAAAATTTTGTAGAAAATCGTTTTATCAGCTATGTAAAAAAGGATACAGCGACGCTAAAAAAACTTGGCTTTATTCCCATATCAGAAATGAAAGTAGATCGTGATTATCAAGGTAAAGTTACACCGATTAAATAAATGACTAGGGTATTTATGGAAAATTCAAAAATTAAAGAAAAATTACTTTCCAACTCGAAAGATTCGCGTTTGGAAAAATTTGGTAAGACATTGACGTTTTTATGTATTGCTATTATTGTCTTTGTCGTTGGACTCATTTTGGTCTTTGTCGCTCAGAAAGGACTTTCAACTTTTTTTGTTGATGGAGTTAATCCTTTCCGATTCCTCTTCGGAACACATTGGGAACCAGGAGCGATTGGTCCTGACGGAAAACCTGCAGTTGGCGCTTTGCCAATGTTTACAGGTTCTTTAATCGTTACGGTACTTTCAGCATTAGTTGCTACACCTTTTGCTATTGGTGCAGGAATCTATATAACTGAAATTTCGCCAAAATATGGGGCAAAAATTTTGCAACCGGTTATTGAGCTTTTGGTGGGTATCCCATCAGTTGTTTATGGTTTCATTGGTTTAACTGTTGTTGTTCCACTTATCCGTAATACATTTGGTGGAACAGGTCTTGGGTTGTTGGCAGGGGTATTTGTTCTCTTTGTCATGATTTTACCTACAGTTACTTCGATGACTGTAGATGCACTTAAGGCAATTCCGCCGCATTATCGTGAAGCTTCACTTGGTTTAGGCGCAACCCGCTGGCAAACCATTTGGCGTGTTTTGCTCCGTGCAGCAGCACCTGGTATCTTGACTGCTGTAATCTTTGGAATGGCGCGCGCCTTTGGTGAGGCTCTAGCTATCCAAATGGTTGTCGGAAATGCTGTAACAATGCCGCAAGATCTTGTTTCTCCAGCTTCAACTCTGACTTCAATTTTGACATCAGGTATTCCAAATGCTACTCCAGGTATCCAACTGAATGCACTTTGGTCTCTTGGACTTCTCCTCCTCCTTATGTCATTGCTGTTCAACATCGCGATGCGCGCTATTGCTAAGAAAGGAAGCCTTAAATAATGAATGCTAAACGTACAGATAAGATTGCCACAGGCGTTCTTTACGCCCTTTCAGGCATTATTGTCGCTATACTTGCTTTTCTCTTGATTTATATTCTAGTTAAAGGCTTGCCTTTTGTTTCGTGGGACTTTTTGACAACACCCTCTAATCCATTGACTGGAGGGGGGATTGCTATCCAGCTGTTTAATTCGGTTTACTTGTTAGTGGTAACATTGATTATCTCTATCCCTTTGTCACTAGGTGCAGGTATTTACCTTTCAGAGTATGCCAACCAAAAACACTGGTTGACAGGGGCAGTTCGTTCAGCTATTGAAGTACTATCATCCCTTCCTTCAATCGTTGTCGGTCTCTTTGGGATGTTGCTCTTTGTTATTCAGTTTGGGCTAGGGTTCTCAGTATTATCAGGTGCTCTTGCGCTTACGGTTTTCAATCTTCCTTTGATGACACGTAATGTTGAAGAGTCATTGCGTGCGATTCCTACAATGCAGCGTGAAGGCGGATTGGCACTGGGCTTATCAAAATGGGAAACAGCCACTAAGGTTATCCTACCAGCGGCTGTGCCCGGTATCCTGACTGGGGTTATCTTATCCTCAGGGCGTGTTTTTGGTGAGGCAGCCGCTTTGATTTATACTGCAGGTCAAACTAACTTGCCGATTAACTGGGCCAATTGGAACCCAATGTCATTGACAAGTCCCTTATCCCTTTTTCGACCGGCAGAAACATTAGCTGTTCACATCTGGGCTTTGAATACTGAGGGAACAATTTCAACAGCGACTCAGATTTCTGCAGGAGCTTCTGCAGTCTTGATTATCTTTGTTCTCTTGTTCAACCTCGGAGCACGTTTCCTTGGAAACCGTCTCCATAAGAAACTCACATCTGGAAATTAGTAAGGAATAGAGAAAAATATGGCAACTTATGATTGGAACGAACGTCACATTTTGACTTTCGACAAAGATATCGCGCTTTCAACGAATGATTTGCGGGTTTTCTATAATGGCACAAAAGAGGCGATTCATGGGGTTTCTATGCAATTTCCCAAAAATCAGATTACGGCTCTAATCGGACCATCAGGTTCTGGTAAATCGACTTATCTGCGTTCTCTAAATCGTATGAATGACACGATTGACGGTGCCCGTGTGACAGGTGAAATCATGTATGAAGGTGTCAATATTAGTGATCCTAAAGTCAATGTTTACGAAGTGCGCAAACAGATTGGAATGGTTTTCCAAAGACCAAATCCTTTCCCAAAATCAATCTACGAAAATATCGCCTTTATTCATCGCCGTGAAGGGATTAAAGACAAGAAAAAACTAGACGAAATTGTTGAAAAATCCCTCAAACAAGCAGCTCTATGGGAGCAAGTCAAAGACAGTTTAGACAAGTCTGCTTTGGCACTTTCAGGCGGGCAAGCTCAACGTCTTTGCATCGCTCGAGCACTTTCAGTTAAACCTGAGATTATCTTGATGGATGAACCAGCCTCAGCTCTGGATCCAATTTCAACCATGCAAATTGAAGAAACGATGACAGAGCTGAAGAAGGACTATACGATTATTATCGTCACACACAATATGCAACAAGCCAGTCGCGTGTCTGACTATACGGCATTCTTCTATTCGGGCGATTTGATTGAATATGACGAAACAAGCAAAATCTTCACGCAGCCAAACCTCAAAGCTACAGAAGACTATGTTTCAGGACACTTTGGATAATCGAGAGGACAATATGACAAAAGAAGCAATTTTAACAGTCAGCGACCTTTCGCTGTATTACAGTAAGAAAAAAGCGCTCAATCAAATCAATATGGAATTCTATCCTAATGAGATTACAGCACTTATCGGCCCTTCTGGATGTGGTAAATCAACGCTCTTGCGCTCTATTAACCGCATGAATGATTTGATTTCGACAGTGACCATCACTGGTGCTATCATGTATAAAGGTCATAATATATATAGTCCCAAAGTGGACACAGTGGACTTACGCAAGGAAATCGGAATGGTTTTCCAACAACCCAACCCTTTCCCGTTTTCAATCTATGAAAATGTTGTGTATGGTCTTCGGCTTAAGGGGGTTAAAGATAAAGCACTGCTTGATGAAGTCGTTGAAAACTCTTTAAAAGCAGCCAATATCTGGGATGAAGTGAAGGACATCCTCCATACTTCAGCACTTGGTTTATCTGGTGGGCAGCAGCAGCGTGTGTGTATCGCGCGTGTTCTTGCGGTCAACCCTCAGATTATCTTGTTGGATGAGCCGACTTCCGCGTTGGATCCTATCTCTGCTGGACACGTGGAAGAAACGCTTTTGGAGTTAAAAGAAGATTATACCTTAGCCATTGTGACTCACAGTATGCAACAAGCCTCACGTATATCAGACCGTACAGCATTCATGCTCAATGGTGATTTGGTGGAGATGGATAACACGAAAAAAATCTTCCTTAATCCCGAGAAACAAGAAACAGAAGATTATATTGCTGGTAAGTTTGGATAATATGATATGATGGAAAGAGCACCTATTGCTCTGCGCTTAGTTAAGAGGAGAAAAAATGTTACGTACACAATTTGAAGAAGAACTCAACAAACTTCACAACCAATTTTATTCAATGGGAACACAAGTATCTGCACAATTGAATAAAGCAGTTCGTGCCTTTGTAAGTCATGATCGTGAGCTGGCAGAAGATGTCATCACAAGCGACGAAATGATTAATCAATTGGAAACAAAGTTGGAAACAAAATCGTTGGAAATGATTGCGTTGCAACAGCCTGTTTCAGGGGACTTGCGGACGATTATTACTGTGCTTAAAGCTTCAAGTGACTTGGAACGTATGGGAGATCATGTCACTTCGATTGCCAAAGCGGCGATTAACCTGAAAGGTGAAGAACGTATCCATGAAGTGGAAGAGGATATCTCACTTTTAGGAGAAAAGGTAAAAGCTGTCGTGGATGCTTCATTGAATGCTTATATTCAAGGCAATGATAAACGCGCACGTGAAATCGCGGATCAATACCAAACAGTAAAAAATGTAAGTGGCGAAATTCAAGAGAAAATATTGGATGCCATGAAAGAAAATACAGAAACAATTACGACAGGTAAAGATTATCTGATGACCCTTGTGTTCCTGGAGCGTATCACAGGTTATGCGGTCAATCTTTGTGAATGGATCGTCTACTTGAAATCTGGTAATATTGTTGAGTTATAATCAAAAAAAGTTTGAGCTTCAAGCTTTTTGTTTCAAAGCTTAGCTTCTAAAAAATGAAAAATGCTTAAGAGCCACGTAATGTACTGCACTTAAGCATTTTTGTTTTTGAGATAAATCGGAAAGAGTTACGGTTTTTACCTCCAGTCTTCCAATTATTATCTTATTTAATAACGTCCAAACCACCCATATAAGGGCGAAGAACTTCAGGGACAGTAACTGAACCGTCTTCATTTTGATAGTTTTCAAGAATAGCTGCTACTGTACGACCAACGGCAAGACCAGAACCATTTAGAGTATGAAGGAGACTTACTTTACCCTCTTCATCACGGTAACGAATCTGAGCGCGACGTGCTTGGAAGTCTTCACAGTTTGAACAGCTTGAAATTTCACGGTAAGTGTTTTGGGCAGGAATCCAAACTTCCAAATCGTAAGTTTTAGCGGCTGAAAATCCCATGTCTCCTGTAGAGAGAACAATTACGCGATAGGATAATCCTAATTTTTGAAGAATATTCTCAGCATTTTCAACCATTTTTTCTAATTCGTCATAAGATTTTTCAGGGCGAGCAAACTTGACCATCTCTACCTTGTGGAACTGATGAAGACGAATCAACCCACGTGTATCACGTCCAGCAGAACCTGCTTCAGAGCGAAATGACGGAGACATCGCCGTGAAGTAAACAGGAAGCTCAGTATTGTCCAAGATTTCGCCGCGGTAGTAGTTCGTCAAAGGAACTTCAGCTGTTGGAATCAGCACAAGACCACGGTCATCATTTAGCTCAAACGTGTCTTCTTTAAATTTAGGATATTGACCTGTACCAAACATAGAGTCTTGGTTAACGATGTAAGGCGGTATCATTTCAGTATATCCTTCTTTTGCATGTTCATCTAGCATGAAGTTGTAGACAGCGCGTTCTAAACGAGCACCAGCTCCTTTATAGAAGAGAAAACGAGAGCCAGAAACTTTTCCGCCACGTTCCCAGTCCAGAATGCCAAGAGATTCTCCCAGCTCCCAATGTGCTTTTGGTTCAAAGCTAAACTCAGGCGTTTGACCGATACGGCGAATTTCGACATTGTCATCTTCATCTTCGCCTACAGGAACATCATCATGTGGTAAGTTAGGCAAAGTTGTTGTATAAGCTGTGAGTTTTTCTTCGATGTCCGCAAGCGCAGCATCAATAATTTTAATATCCTCAGAAACTTGTTTCATGGCAGCTATTTTCTCAGAAGCATCACCTTTTTCGCGTTTAATACCAGCGATTTCATCAGATACAGTATTACGTTTCTTTTTCAAGTTTTCTGACTGTACAATTAACTCACGACGACGTACGTCAAGGTCATGAAGTTCTTGAAGTGTTTCTTTTTTTACACCACGAGTTTCAAGTTTTGCGGCAACTCCGTCAAAATCTGCACGGATTTTTTTAATGTCAAGCATAAAATCTCCTTCTAAATATAAAATAAAAAGCCCTAATCCTCCTATAAAGAAGAATTAGGGCGCCATAAGCACGGTTCCACCTAAATTTCCTACCCTATGGATAGGACTTTAGTTCCCTTATCGCGAGAAACACGTTCCTGCTTTTACAAGAAAAAACAAATCAAGAAGCAGAATGTTTAGAGTATCTTTACTTGCTTCCAGCAACCGCAAGCTCTCTAGAAAAGACGGGCTCAAAACTAACTTCTACCGTCATTCTATCAGAAATTTATAAATTTCGCAAGTGATTCTCAGAATTCATCACGACAAATGCATGAAAATTAAACAATCATCCTGCTTTGCTTGGTCAAAGATGATGAGGACAAGCTGCATAAGCTTTTACGCATCAATAGTAAGACCATGTGAGATACGGTGACTTTAAAGTGAAACTATTTTTCACCGAATAAAGAGCTAAAAGTGAATGTTTTTTAGCAAACGCCTTTTAGAAGCCTGTTTTTTTCTATAGACAGTAGAAAACTTAAGGGTTAATAGAGAGATTTGCTGTTCTCTTTTTATATCCCAGAATGCTGAAAGTAGTCATCAAAAGGGAGCCGCTAAGTAGCATTGTGTGTGTTTAACAGTTTTTGTCTAAATAGCTCCTTGTTTGTCAAGGCTTTCAATAAAACGAACAGTAAAAATTCATTGCTTAATAAGGGCTGGCATAGGCGCAGAGTCAGATATCAAAGCCATGTGTCACAAAGAAGCTGCTTAAATATTTGGTGAGGACAAGTGGTTACATATCTTTGCCTGTAATCCGCCTTTTCTTTGCGTTCTTATTCAGCGTTTTTGATTTTACATCGTCTTGGTCTTGTGGAAGCTTGAGGCAAGGACAAGTAAGAGGCGTTTCTGAATTTTAGAGTACTTCAATCCTATAGAAAACGCTGAGATTTCATAATCTTAGCGTTTTTTAGCAATCTTGTGTTTATAGAAATTTGCCTATAAGTACTTAACGTATTTTGGCACAATTCTGTCAAATGGAAAGAATCACCTGCTTGATTGGACTCAATTTGCACATTTGAGTCTTACAAGCTATTGTTTAACTATAATTTTTAGTCCTGAGTTTTATCAAACTGAAAGAGTGGGGACACAGGACGGCCCTCGTGAATGCGAAGGATTGCATCAGCCATATGCTCATCTACACTGAGATATTTTACATTATTAGGCTTTCGGTTCTTAGTAGCAACGGAGTCTGTAACAAGGACTTCACAAATGCCAGAGTTTTCAAGCAAGTCTGCTGCCGTTTTTGTGAAGAGACCATGACTCGCTACAGCATAAACGTCTTCTGCACCAGCTTCTCGAACGACAGAAGCAGCGTTTGAGAAAGTCACACCTGTGTTTAATATATCGTCAATAAGAATAACTTTCTTACCTTCCACATTACCGATGATATAACCATTTTCACGTTTAGCATCATCGTCTTCATAGTCAACGATGGCTATAGGAGATTCCAAGTATTCAGCAAGGCTGCGTGCTCGTTTAATACCAGAGTTTTTTGGCGCAACAACCACGACGTCATCACCAGACAATCCTTGATTCATGTAATATTCTGCGAAAAGAGGAACGGTGAAAAGATTATCTACAGGAATGTCAAAGAATCCCTGTACCTGAACGGCGTGAAGATCCAAAGTTAAAACACGATCAGCACCAGCTTTGACAAGCATATCGGCTATAAGTTTAGCTGTAATAGGTTCACGGCTTGAAGCTGTACGGTCTTGACGTGCATAGCCAAAGTAAGGCATAACAATGTTGACAGAGTGCGCAGAAGCACGGACGCAGGCATCAATCATGATTAACAACTCCCAGATATTGTCATTAACAGGATAGCTGGTTGACTGGATGATATAAACATCATGATTGCGGACACTTTCTTCCATATTGATCATGATTTCTCCATCGGAAAACTGTTTTGAAGTTACTTTTCCCAAAGGAACATCCATAATTTTGCTGATTCTCTCGGCCAATTCTGGGTTTGAGTTCAGTGAAAAAAGTTTAAGGTGTGCGTCAGAATAAGTCACGATTCTTCTCCTACTATTATATGATATGTCTATTCTACCAAATTTGGAGGGGATTTCATAGCTTTATTTTACGTGAACTTCTTCACGCAAAATAAGATTGTGCGACAATAATGAATCAGGTATCTTTGTTTTGCTTTCTGAAAAATAGAAGGTTTTTCTACAGTTCTTCTAGAAGACGTACGCTTAAAAAATAAAATCGGAACGGACTGGTAGGGGAGCAGTAAGGAGCGTCTAGCAGCTGCTTTATGAGGTTATGTTAATAGAACATAGTGAATCTGCTTTGATTTCGCTTTATGCAGGAAAAGTATCCAAGTATGTTGTGAAATACCTTACTTGGCAGGAAACAACTGATACTTTTGATTCTTTCTTGAGTTAGATTATGATTTTTTAAAGGTAAAAGATGATTGGGAGAAGAAGCTCTCGCCGTTTTTTACAGTGGAATTCAGATGGGGAAAAGGTAGAAATAAGGTTGAAATCATGATAAAATGAGAGCGATAGTTGGCCCAAGGATAATCTGAAGTAATTCAAGAAGTCTGTGGGCAGGAAATAATGCTCCTTAAGCCTCCCTCCGTCTACTGTGGTGCAGTGTAAGATGTAAGGGGTTTGGAGAAAGAAGAATAAATGAGGAATAATAAAAAGTTTTACTTGTTTTTTCTTTCTTCTTTTATATGTATAAAGATAGGAGAAGTAGGTAAAAGTTCTTACAGGTGTAGAAGCTTTTCTAGTAAGGCAAGAGAAAAATGAAAAATAAACTATTAAAAATCGGGCTATTGCTTATAATTTTAAGTTTATCAGCCTGTGCAAAAAATAATGAGAAGACTAAAGAAAATTCACATTCTGAGGTTGAGATTACGACAGTTCAGGGTGAAAAAATAAGTATTCCGAGCAACATCAGCAGAATTGTTTCCCTTTCACCAGCGGTTACACAAGTGATTGATGACCTTGGACAAAAAGATAAGCTTATCGCTGTTGATAGCCAAAGTCCCAAGTATGTCAAGAATTTGGAAAACTTGGAACAGTCAGATATGATGAATTTGGATCTCGAGAAAATAATGGCACTTAAGCCAGAAGTGGTATTTGTAACAGATCTCACGATGTTTCAATCTTCTGACAAGATTGAAAAGATTAAGGAAAAAGGTACGACAGTTGTTGTTTTACCAGCGGAAAAGAATTTTAAAGAAATCAAAGACAATATCCGTCTCGTAGCACTGACTGTGAATCAAAAAGAAAAGGGGCAGGCAATCATTTCGCAGATGGAAAAGGATATCACTGCCTTAAAAAAACAAGCCGAAACAATCACTCATAAAAAAACCGTATTATTTGAAATTGCTGCCTCGCCAGAGATTTACAGTATGGGGAAAGAAACCTTTATCAATGAAATGATTGAAACCATCGGTGCTACTAATGTAATGGCAAAAGAAACTGGTGCAGTAAAAATTTCAGAAGAAGCTGCCATTTTATCCAATCCTGACGTGATTTTAACAAATGTAAACTATATGCCTCATCCAGTGGATGATATTCTCAAGATGAACACCTGGAAAGAAGTCAAGGCAGTGAAAAACAAAGCTGTTTATTATATTGATAACGGCAGAAGTTCCCTTCCCAATCAACATATAGTTGGGGCGATGAAAGAAATGGCAAAAGTGGTGTATCCAGATGTATTCAAGAATCTTGAGTAGAAACAAAACACAACGCCTTCTTTTGCTTTTTGTTGTGTCTTTGGTGGCAATGTTGATAAGTATAAGTTTAGGAAGTGTACATATTCCTTTAAACGACTTCATCAGTATAGTTGCAGGAAAGTCGAAAAATATTTCTCCACTTCTAGAGAACATTATCCTTGAAGTAAGGTTGCCTCGGATAGTTTTAAGCTTTCTTACTGGTCTAGCCTTAGGTGCTAGTGGAACAGTGATGCAGTCTCTGCTCCAAAATCCTCTAGCATCTTCTTACACTTTAGGAGTATCCTCTGGTGCTTCTTTAGGTGCTTCAATTGTTATGCTGCTAGGGCTCAGTTTTGCTACACCAACAATCGCAATGAGTGCTGCTGGCTTTATTTTTGGGCTGATAACAGTTTTTATGGTTTTGCTCTTTGCCCAACGATTTTCTAGTAGTTTGGACAATCAGACAGTTATTCTTGTTGGACTAGTTTTTTCATTGTTTGTCAATGCGTTTTTAACTGTAATCATGACCTTTTCTCCTGATTATATGCAGCGTATCTTTTTCTGGCAGTTGGGAAGTTTTTCGGGGGCCTCTTGGGAAAATGTGTGGCTTCTTTCCTCGATGTTAGTATTCGGTTTCTTTTTCTTGTTTTATTTTCATAGAGAAATGGATATCTTGAGCTTTGGAGATGAGTTTGCTTTAAGTCAAGGCGTTGAAGTTAAACGTACGAAGTTTATTTTAATTGGTTTTTCGACCTTGTTAACTGGAGTCAGTGTAGCAATGACTGGAGTGATTGGCTTTGTAGATTTAATTGCACCACATATTGCTCGACGATTATTTGGAGCAACTCACAAGTGGGTTCTGCCAAGTTCGGCTCTTTTAGGAGGAATTCTTTGTGTCATTGCAGATACTTTAGCGAGAAGCATTATCGCCCCAAGGGAAATACCTATTGGAGCAGTGACTGCTCTTATTGGGGCGCCCTTTTTCTGTCATATCTTCTTTAGGAAAGGAAAAAAATAAGATGCTAGAGGTTAGAAAATTGAGCGTTACTTACCCGGGGCAGCAAGTTCTTACAGATATAAATTTATCCGTTGGAACCGGTCAAAGACTGGCTATACTAGGACCTAACGGCAGCGGGAAGTCCACGCTTTTAAAGAGTTTATCTGGCTTAGTAGAATATAGGGGAGAAATCAAACTTAGCAATCGCTCACTAAGAGATTTCAAAAGAATCGAACTAGCTGAAAAGGTTGCACTTTTATCGCAAAATACGTCAATGTATTTTTCCTACTCTGTATATGAAACCCTGATGATGGGTTTATATACACAACTGAGAAAAAGCTTTATGGCAGTTGCGCGAGCAAAAGATAAGGCCCGTGTTTTGCAGGTGATGGAGGCTCTTGATTTGGAGAATATAAGAGATCAAGAGCTTTCTAAACTCTCCGGCGGACAGCTACAACGTGTCTTTTTCGCTCGTACACTTTTGCAAAATCCTGAAATTATTTTACTGGATGAGCCAAACAATCATTTGGATATCCATTATCAGCTCGAAATGTTGCGGTATATAGAGGAATACTTTGATCAAGGAAAAACAGTGATTGCTGTTTTTCATGATATTGATTTAGCCCTCTCTTTCTCTGAAAACATTTTAATTTTAAAGGAGGGAAAAATCTTATCTCAAGGGAAAGCGAAAGAGATACTCTCCAGAGAGTTTTTGAAGCAAGTATATCAGACAGATGTGCTAGACTACATGCTTCAAAAACATAAATTTTGGAAAGGACTTGAGGAAGGAGAAAGGTGAGGCTTTGGAGATTAGACACATCCTCTCTTTCCTTGCTTACTCTTGTTTTAGTAAATGTTCTCCCAAAATTCGTCCTTTTCATCAGCCAAATGGACAATAACAAAAATTTAAGAGGAGAGAAGCAAGCGATATCAGTGCCCCTAGCAACAGTTTTGAGTACTTAATAATTTGTTTTAATTGCCTGAGTATGGAAGATAACACATATGTTGGGGAGCAATTTGACTGAGGCTTTTGACTTTAATGAGCTATGTGCACCAACATGACAAATGTTGAGGAAGAATCATAAATTTGTTATACTTAGGTGTCAAATGGCTGATAAATGCTACTAAGGATAGGGAAGAATGAAAGAAATAACAAAAGAGGAGCAACGTGCTCTTCAATTAGAACTCATGGCTTATATTGATAAAGTTTGTCGTGAGCAGGGAATAGACTACTCTATTAGCGCTGGAACATTACTTGGATCAGTAAAATATAAAGGCTATATCCCGTGGGATGATGATATCGATATGATGCTTACACGTCCCAACTATGAGCGTTTAATGGCGACTCTCATGGAGCACTTGCCAGAACATTTTACCCTTTTATATTATAAGAGCCATGTTGCTTATCTTCCTTTTGCAAAATTATATGATAATCGAACTTATTTTGTGAGTGACTTAGATACTTTGAATAGGGGAACGGGGATTTTTATTGATATTTTTCCTTTAGATAGCTTGCCTGCAGATAAAATTGAGGGAGAGCGTTTTAAGAAAAAAGTCCGTACCGCAGTTACACACTTGGTTTCGTCTGCTCCGAAGGGGCTTTCCTATGCCAGTTCTGAGAAACGTTTGTATTTTATAGCAAAAACCCTTTTGTGGCTGCCCTATCATTTGCACTATAAGGGACACAGTAAAATTTTAGCTGAGAAAGTAGACTTGCTCATGCAAAAATATAACAATCAAAATCAGAAGTTTTGTAACTTTGTGTGGTCGCCGCCAAAGAAAACAGGCTATTTTGATAAGGCTATCTTCACAGAGTATGAAGACACTGATTTTGAAAACTTAAAGCTAAAAAAAATTAAAAATCATGATGTCTACCTGAGCGAACTTTACGGAGATTGGCGTAATCCACCCAAGAAAAAAGCTGTTCGCAATCACAATTATTACCGCTGGTATTGGAAAGATAAAAAATGACGACAACTGCTGTACTTGTTGCTACTTATAATGGCGAAAGACTACTGAAAAGACAATTGGATACGATTCGGAAACAGGACTTAGCGCCTGATTTTGTTCTGTTTCGAGACGACTGTTCCACAGACAATACTGTAGAGTTTTTAAAAACTTATATTGAGAAATACAAGCTAACAAACTGGATTGTCAAAGTTAATGAAAAAAATATGGGCTGGCGCTTGAATTTTCGTCAGCTCTTAGTGGATAGTTTGGAACATGATATTGAAATAGCTTTTTTCTCGGACCAAGACAACATTTGGTATTCAGACAAGAATCTCCGGCAAGTTCGGCTTATGGAGAGACATCCAGAAATAGAAGTATTGTCAGCAGATATCGAGGTTAAAAAAGTTTCGGAAGATGTCGCCGACCTGCCGACTTGGTTCAAGTATTTTGAGTTTGATAAGCATCAAGAGTTTTCAAAATATCCGCCGCGTTTTGCTTATTCTTCTTATCGTGTAGGTTGGGTTGTCGGTATGCGCCGCCGGTTTATTGCAGATGTCGTTAAGTATTGGAAACCAGAATACAACATCACACATGATGTGCTTGTTGCTGCACTCTCGAGTTTGACAGGGACAGGCTATAATCTGAATCGTGTTGTAGGCACACATTTACTGCATGACCGAAATGCTACAGGAGAGCGTCTTTTGACTATAAAATCGTCAAAACATGTTCATGTCGCTGAACTGTATAAGTTTGTTGGCTTTTATGATGTTCTGTATCAAGTATTGCGTGCACGAGGCTCGCAATATGCCCCAAAAGCAAAAGCTTATCATAACTTTTATGTAAAACGTCATGCTCTGGCACGTGATAACAAATTCTTCGGAGTGTTTGGACAAATAGTGAAAGACTGGAAATACTATGATAGCATGAGCGGGCGCTTGCGCGATGTTTTATTTGCTTTCAAAAAGTAGGGAGGGGCTACATTGTACGACGAGTACTTGGAACAACATATTTCGCTTCATTTGAAGAATCAAGATGATGAGTATTACAAGTTTGGGTACCGCTCTTTTGGTCCTTATCTTTTTGGAATGAGCATATGGCTTCATCAAGAAGTAAGAAAAAATGGTTTAAAGAGAATTCTATTTTTAGCGCGGGATGGCTACATGGTCAAACGAGCATTTGATTTACTTTTTTTAGGTGAGGAGGGGCAAGACAAAAAGCTGGAGAGCAGTTATATCTATGCTTCGCGGCGCAGTTTTGCTGTACCCACTTTGAAAGACAGTCGAAACCTTGAAGAACTTTTTACCAAATATCCTTATCTTAAAACTCACTTTGGCAAAGCCTTGATGAAGTTGGGGGTGGCGAAGAAAGATGTGGCAACCTTGCCTCCGTCATTGCGCGATATGGTATTTAAAGACACAAAAGAACTCCTAGCGCACCAAGAAGCTTATAAAGTTCTAAGGCAGTTTTTTCCACAGATTATTCAAAACAGTCGACAGGAAGCAGAGCTTTTACAAGCTTATTTTGAGCAGGAAGGTATCCAAGGAGATATTGCTATTTTTGATATAGGCTGGCATGGAACCTTAGAAACGGCACTTTATTCATTAAAGGATCAACTGAATATAAACAGTATTAGAGGCTATTACGCAGGAATTTTACCCAGAAGAGCTGAACCGGTGTTAGAGCATAGTAAAGGCTACCTTTTTGATAGACAACACGACATAGCTTACTATAAATTTATGGGAGTGAATTTTCCCATTTTTGAACGTCTTTTTCAGCCTCAAGAAGGTTCCTGCATTGGTTTCGAAAAAGAAAAAAACCGTATCGTACCCAAATTAGAAGAATTTCTTCACGAGGAAGGAAGTCAAGACCAGATTAATCTTTTGGCGATTCAAGCAGGAGCTTTAGCATTTGTAGAGAATTTTGCAAAAGAAATACCAGCAAATAGTCCTTACTGGCATAAGGAGGATGCGAAGTTTTGGTTCAGTGGTTTTCAGCAAGTGATTAAGTTTCCTCGTGCTTCGGAAGTTAAAGCTTTGGGAGAGCTGACTTTAGAAAACGAGGGAGAAATTTACTCTTTGGCTGCACCAAAAGGATTGTTTACTTATCTCTTCAAACCGCGCGAGTTTTTTAGAGATTTTCAAAAAAGTTGGAAAGGGGCTTTTCTGAAACGTCTTTTAAAACTACCGTTACCTTACTACCAGCTTTTGAAATGGTATTATAAATTGAAAATTTGAAGGAATAACTTAAATAAAAATGCTTATCAATCACTGATAGGCATTTTTTGGAGTAAGGAGTGTACATAAGTCAAGCCCGTTTTATTAGACCATAGAGGAGATGCTTGAAATAGCGGAACTCAGGCTTACGGTGGTAAAGGAGTAAAAGGAGTCCGTTGGGGAGAATTAGAGCCAAAATTAAACTAAGAGCCAGATTTAACCAACTGTTGCTCAGCTGATTTAACAACAAAGTAGAAAGACTACTCAAAAGTAAAAGGAGTACAAAGACACTGAGGTATTTTACCTGTTCAACAACATAATCAGAAATAGGGCGACCAAAAAGTGGAGAATAAATATATTTAGGAAAACTATAGCCGTAGAGGATAAGCGTACTCAAAAAAGTACCTAGAAGTACACCGGCTAGTCCCATAAAATTGATAAAGAGGAGCGAAAGTCCTAGATTCAATGCAGCTCCAATCACAGGGATATGGCGGTTTTCATAGAAAATCCCTGCTGCGTCTTGAAAGAGTCGAATGGGTTTGCGCATCCCCAAGATATAGAAGTTCAGTACAATCATGATAAGAACAGGGAAGCTCAATGTAAATTTATCCCCTAGCCAAACAAGAACAAAAGGCTGCATAGTAAGAAGTATAGCTGCAGAAAAAGTTGAAAAAATCCAGAAGGTAGCAAAGCTAATATTTTTATAGACATCAAAGGACTTATTCACATTTTTCTCAGTCAAAAGATTTCCAATGCTTGCAGTCAAACCACCAAGAGCAGCCATTAACAGTCCAGATAGATTGCCCGTGATTAAACTATAGTTAGAATATAAACCCATTGTTGTTAATCCCAGAAACTTTGTGATGATCAAACTGTCAGAACCCATCACTATAAAGGTTCCGATATTATGATAAAACATACCATAGATTTGTTTTTTGAAGCGCTGTAGAATTTCAGGTTCTAATTTTCGAATGTTTTTTTCTTTAAGCCAAGGGTATCGCTTATCCGCATAAATTTGAATAAAGATATTTTCAATAATTGAAAGAACTAGAGCTGCGATAAGGTAAAGCGTGAAACTCTGGAAGACATAGAGGACAAAGGTGTAGGCAATATTAACAAGTAAGGTGTAGAGTGTATCGAAGATGTTAACGATATAATTTTTTTGATCGGCATACAAAATGCTGCGTTTATAACTAAAAAGATAGCCTGCCACACTGTTTGTCAAAAAGAGAAGATATATAATAAAAATATTGTCATGGATTCCTTGATAAGAACTGAAAAAGTTCAAAAAAGGCAGTAATAGAAGCCCAAGAATCGTGACGACAGCAGCAACTATCTGATAGGCGATACGATAAAAGCGCATAAGAGATTTCATCGTTTCAGTATCATTTTCTGCAATATAGCGATACATGTTGAAAACAATGGCACTACCGATGCCTAATTCGGCGATGGAGAGCATCGAAAGAATGCTGGTGAAAAGACCATTAAGACCTTGGTAACTAATGCCTAGTGTATGAATAAAAACTGTTCGAGTGACAAAACCCAAAATTAAGCCAATTATCTTTTGGATAACGGTAAAAGATGAATTTCGTAATGAGTTGACGACACGCATCACATTTTCCTTTTCAGATAAAATTTAAAAATTATTTTCATTATAACATACCCTGTTGAATAGGAAACATCAATTATAATCCTGCAAAATCAAAAACGGATATTTCTGGTCAGAAAAGTGTGCCAAATTTTGTTCAATCGCTAAATCAAAAGAAGCGCTTCTTTTCAGAGATGTTACCGTGTGAAAGGTGTCAGTATTAGTCTCTCTAAGCTTTTTTTATCATGAAAAATATAGTATAATGAGCACAGTGCTGTTCTATACAAAAATGAGTTTCCTTATCAAAAGAAAATTGATTTTTGGATAGAAAAGACAGGCACTAAAAGTCTCGAAAAGTGGGAGAAAAAATGACAAAAGAAACTTTTAAAATGAATTTTGCAGGCCGTGAGCTTGTTGTTGAAACAGGACAAGTCGCGAAACAAGCTAATGGTTCTGTGGTTGTCCGTTATGGAGATACTACTGTTCTTACCGCGGCAACAATGTCAAAAAAAATGGCAACGGGAGATTTTTTCCCCTTGCAAGTCAACTATGAAGAAAAAATGTATGCAGCTGGGAAGTTTCCGGGAGGTTTCAATAAACGTGAAGCACGTCCGTCAACTTATGCTACCCTGACCGCTCGCTTAATCGATCGCCCAATCCGTCCAATGTTTGCAGAAGGTTTTCGCAATGAGGTTCAAGTTATAAACACGGTGCTTTCCTATGATGAAAGTGCGAGTGCACGCATGGCTGCTATGTTTGGGAGCTCACTTGCGCTTGCCATTTCCGATATTCCATTTGATGGCCCTATTGCGGGTGTCGAAGTAGGCTACATAAACGGTCAAGTTGTAATCAATCCAGATGTGGCTCAAGCACAAGCTTCAGCTCTGGATTTGGCTGTGGCAGGGAATAGTGCTGCTATCAATATGGTCGAGTCTGGAGCTAAAGAACTTTCAGAGGAGGTCATGTTAGAAGCCTTGCTTGCAGGACACGAAGCAATCAAGGAGCTGATTGATTTTCAAAATGAAATCGTGGCCAAAGTGGGTAAAGAGAAAGCAGAGGTTGAACTTCTGCAAGTAGATGAAAAACTCAAGGCGGCCATCATTGCTGAGCACAATGGAGCTTTGCAAGCGGCAGTTCAAGTAGAGGAAAAGCTTGCGCGTGAGGCAGCAACTTCAGCAGTCAAAGAGCGGGTAAGAGCAGAATACGAAGAAAAATATGCCCATCATGAAGACTTTGAACGGATTATGCGTGATGTCTCTGAAATTCTGGAAGGGATGGAGCATACAGAAGTCCGCCGTCTTATCACAGAAGACAAAGTTCGGCCTGATGGACGTAAAGTTGATGAGATTCGTCCTTTAGAAGCTGAGATTGACTTTACTCCTAATACAATTACGCATGGCTCTGCTCTTTTTACTCGTGGGCAAACACAAGCGTTATCCACGTTGACATTGGCACCAATGGGCGAAGCTCAAGTTATTGATGGCCTAGATGCAGAGTATAAAAAACGTTTTGTTCATCACTATAATTTCCCCCAGTATTCTGTAGGTGAAACGGGACGTTACGGGGCTCCAGGGCGCCGTGAAATTGGACACGGAGCACTTGGCGAACGTGCACTTGAGCAAGTCATGCCTTCACTGGAAGAATTTCCTTATGCTGTGCGCTTGGTCGCTGAAGTTCTAGAGTCTAATGGTTCCTCGTCGCAAGCTTCAATCTGTGCAGGAACATTAGCTTTAATGGCCGGTGGTGTGCCTATCAAGGCTCCTGTGGCAGGGATTGCCATGGGCTTGATTTCTGATGGAGCTAACTATACCATCTTAACAGATATCCAAGGTTTGGAAGACCATTTTGGTGATATGGACTTTAAGGTAGCAGGAACACGAGAGGGGATTACCGCTCTCCAAATGGATATCAAAATTGCAGGGATTACAGCCGAGATTTTAGCCGAGGCTTTGGCACAAGCCAAGCGTGCACGGTTTGAAATTTTAGATGTGATTGAAGCGACTATATCCGAGCCTCGTCCAGATCTTGCACCATCAGCTCCTAAAATCGATAGCATTAAGATTGATATTGATAAGATTAAGATTGTTATCGGTAAAGGTGGAGAAACCATTGATAAAATAATTGAAGAAACTGGCGTAAAAATTGATATTGATGAAGAGGGACTTTGTTCTATCTTCTCGCCTGATCAGGAAGCTATTGATCGTGCTAAGGCAATCATTACAGAGCTGGTACGCGAAGCCAAGGTGGGAGACATCTATGAAGCACAGGTGGTTCGAATTGAAAAATTTGGTGCATTTGTACATCTCTTTGGTACCACAGATGCCATGGTTCATATTTCAGAACTGGCATGGGAGCGGACAAGTAAGGTGGAAGACATCGTCAAAATTGGTGATACAGTTAAAGTCAAGGTTACTAAAATTGATGATAAAGGTCGTGTAGATGCTTCTATGCGCATTTTGACAGAAAAACCTAAGGACTATAACACACCGGAACATAAGTCACGTGAGCACCGGAAGGGAAATAACGGCCATGGTCGTCGCGGACATTCTAAGGATAAAGAAGCAAAGTCGACTCAACACAAGTTTGAACGTTCTGAACGTAAAACAACAGTTGTCGATGAAGAATTTCCAGAGTTATCGACAACGAAGCCGGAGTAATAGAGGGGAAAATTGGAACAAAAATCCAGACTTAGCAAAGGGTAGAAAAAGTTTCTCTCGGCCGTATTACGCGACAGGTAAACTAATCCCAATGCCTTGAATTTTGATACACCCTGATGTTGAGGAAAAAGCAGTTTTGCTGCTTTTTTGGTATAATGAATAAATATGAAAAACAAAAAGAGGGGCTTCTGGCAGGAAGCCATCCGTGTTACAAAGGAAAACGATCCTGCTGCACGAACTGGGCTAGAAGTTCTCTTGACTTATCCCGGAATCAAGGCTTTAGCAGCTCACCGTTTCAGTCATTGGCTTTGGCGGCATAACTTAAAACTTTTAGCCAGAATGCACTCACAGTTTTGGCGCTTTTGGACTCAGATAGAAATTCATCCTGGAGCAACCATTGCACACGGTGTTTTTATCGATCATGGATCTGGTCTAGTTATTGGAGAAACAGCTATAGTTGAAACAGATGTGAAACTTTATCATGGTGTTACTTTGGGAGGGACTGGAAAAGAAAAAGGCAAACGTCACCCTACAGTACGCCAAGGTGCTCTCATTTCAGCTCATTCACAGTTGCTTGGACCGATAGAAGTCGGAGAAAATGCCAAGGTTGGTGCAGGTGCCGTTGTGGTTAGTGATGTCCCAGCTGACGTTACAGTTGTGGGGATTCCAGCCAAGGTTGTCCGAGTTAAAGGGAAAAAAGACTCAGAGAAAATTTCAACGATAGAAGAAAAAAGGGAGGCCAGCTATCATGCTTCGCATTTATAACACGTTGACAAGACAAGTCGAGGACTTTCATCCGATTGAGCCAAATAAAGTCAAGATGTATGTCTGTGGACCGACCGTTTATAACTATATCCATATTGGAAATGCGCGCTCGGTTGTTGCTTTTGATCTTATTCGCAAATATATGGAATACCGTGGTTTTGAAGTGACTTATGTTTCTAACTTTACGGATGTTGACGATAAGATTATCAAAGGAGCGGCAGAAGAACAATTAACACCCTTGGAGTTATCTGACAAATATATATCAGCCTTTTATCAGGATATTGATGCGCTCAATGTAAAGCGTGCCAGTGCTAACCCACGTGCTACAGACTATATTGATAAAATGATTGTGTTTATCCAAGATTTGATGGATAAAGGCTTTGCCTATGAAGCAGCAGGTGATGTTTACTTCCGTGTAGCAAAGTCAAAAGGTTACGCAAAACTAGCCAATAAAAACTTAGAAGAGTTGTTGCAAGGCGCCTCAGGTCGTATTGACGAGGAAATGATGCGTAAAGAAAGTCCTGCTGATTTTGCTTTGTGGAAGACTGCGAAAAAAGGAGAAATCTCTTGGGAAAGCCCTTGGGGTCAAGGACGCCCAGGATGGCATATCGAATGTTCTGTTATGAGCAGTGATATTTTAGGCGACACTTTGGATATCCATGCGGGAGGAGCAGACTTAGAATTTCCTCATCATACAAATGAAATCGCACAATCAGAAGCAAAAACAGGGAAGAAATTTGTCAACTACTGGATGCACAATGGCTTTGTCAATGTTAGTGGTGAAAAAATGTCCAAGTCATTGGGCAACTTTAAAACGGTTCATGAAATGCTTGAAGTTGTAGATCCAACAGTACTCCGCTTTTTCTTAGCAACAACACATTATCGCCGTCCAGTTAATTTTACAGACAGCGCTTTGCAAGATGCGGAGAACAATGTAAAGAAGCTGGAAAATGCCTACCGCAATCTTGAAGAAACAGGAGTGGCTGATCTGGCCGTGCTTGAACAATTCAAAACAGATTTTGAAGAAGCTATGGATGAAGACTTTAATATTGCTAACGGTTTGACAGTCTTTTATGATTTCATCACATGGGTAAATAAGGGAAATGGTGGTCCAGAAGTCAAATCCTTTTTCGATGATGTACTTTTGATTCTTGGTTTGAAATTTGAAGATGAGGAGACAAAATTAGATAAAGAAATTGAAGCAATGATTGAAGCAAGACAGGTGGCAAGAGCAGCTCGTGATTTTGCTCAAGCAGACAAGATTCGCGACAATCTGAAAGCACAAGGTATTATTCTTGAAGATACTGCTCAAGGTGTGAGGTGGCATCGTGAATAAAAAAGATGCCGAACTACTTAATGGAATTGCGTTGGCTTACATTGGAGATGCCGTTTATGAGGTTTTTATTAGGGATTATTTGTTGAATAAGGGCTTGACAAAACCCAGAGAACTTCAACGCCAAGCTGTACAATATGTGTCCGCTAAGGCACAGGCAGCGCTTATACGTAAGATGCAAGAAACCGACTTTCTTACAGAAGAAGAACTTCTTTATTTCAAGAGAGGACGTAATGCACATTCTAAGACCACAGCTAAGAACACAGATGTTGTCACTTATCGCATATCTACGGGATTCGAAGCAGTTGTAGGTTTCCTGCATTTAACAAAAAAAGTTGAGCGCTTGGAAGAGTTTGCTCAATTTTGTATTGAAAATATCAATTCGTCCATAAAATAGTTCAAAATATTTCTCAAAAGTATATTTTTTCGCTACAATACATAACAAGAGATGTATACTAGAGAAAAGAAGCTGGGCAGGAAATATGTATAGAGTAATTACAATGTCAGGATATGATGAACCTTGGTGGTTTTTTGAAGACTGGCAGAAAGATATTCAATCAGTAGAGGAATATGAAAACTTCTATCAGGCTTTGAAAAAATACAAGAGCGAATGGCTGAAAATGGCAAGAAACTATAAAGAATTCAAAAGCCAAGATGACTTATTGACAGCATTTTGGAAAAAAGGAGATGAAATCTGGTGTGAAGAATGCGCGGGATATCTCCAACGCTATCAAAGTTTGATGCTTCTGGAGGATTGGCATGTGCTTCCAGCAGATAAGAAACGCTGGGCTTATCGTAGATCATCAGGGGAATTGCCTTCTAAATTTTGTAAGAAGCTTTGGTATGAGTAAGAACTGAAATGAGAAGAATCCTGGGTAGGCCTCAGGGTTCTTTTGTTTGTTGAAAATGCGAGAATTAGTAAAATATTATTGATTTAGAACTTGTTTTGCTATAATCATTTTATAATGATTTTTTAATCCGGAAAGAAGGGAGTTCTTTATGAAAAAACTTCTCGTTATTACCGATGTTATTCTTGTTCTTACTGCGGTCATTTTGATTTTTGCAGTTCGCCACGATATACGTCCAGCCATAGCTCCAACAGTTTTGGCAGAAGAGATGACTCCAGAAGAAGAACACATTGCTCCAATAGATGTTGAACAGATACAAGTAGGAAATTTTGAATCTATCTATGGATATTGGATGAATCCAGAAAGCGATATTGCTGACCGAAAGGTCTATGTTTTAGAAAATACCGTGGCGAAGAATGGACGTGATTTTAATCTCCGTTACGGGGGAATAAATGGACAAACGGGACAAGTTTATTTGTGGATGTACCTCAAAGGGATTGCTCCAGAAAATGGCTCAAGATTTGAAATATATCCAAAAGGAACAGCTATTCCAGTTAAGTTGGCTGATGGGAGCATTGACTATACTGGTAAACATGATCCGACCTTCAAAGAAAAAGATCGGATAGTGATGGAGGGGTCAGCACGTACGGTAGAAGAGCTTAAATCCTTGGTTTTGTATCGTGACACAGAAGAAAAGTATCAAAGCTCTTAGTCAAATACTCTTGAAAAAAATATTGAAAAGAGTTAAAATAATTCTGACATAAAAACTCGATGGTCAAGGCTCGGGAAGATATGTGCTTTTTTTGCATGTATTTTTCACTGGCTTTGACTTTTTATTTTGAAAAAATGGAGAAATTATGGAATTTCAAGAAAAATATGATGTTATAGTAATTGGTGCTGGACATGCTGGAGTAGAAGCAGCACTCGCCTCAGCCCGTATGGGAACAAAGACACTTTTACTAACTATTAATCTAGATATGGTTGCTTTTATGCCTTGTAATCCATCAATTGGTGGCTCAGCTAAGGGAATAGTCGTCCGTGAAATCGATGCCTTAGGTGGAGAAATGGGGAGAAACATTGATAAAACCTATATTCAAATGAAGATGTTGAATACTGGTAAAGGTCCAGCAGTTCGTGCCTTACGTGCCCAAGCAGACAAGGCACTCTACTCCCAGGAAATGAAACATACGGTAGAAAACCAAGAGAATCTGACTCTACGTCAAGCCATGGTAGAAGAAATTCTGGTGGAAGATGAAAAAGTAACAGGAGTAAAAGTTACAACTGGAGCGAAATATGCTGCCCAAGCCGTTATTGTTACTACAGGAACGGCCTTACGTGGCGAGATTATTATTGGAGAACTTAAATATTCTTCAGGACCGAACAATTCTCTAGCTTCTGTCAGCTTGGCTGATAATTTACGCAATCTGGGATTTGAAATTGGACGTTTCAAAACAGGGACACCACCGCGTGTACTTTCATCAAGCATTAACTACGAAGCAACAGAAATTCAACCAGGGGATGAAAAGCCTAATCACTTTAGCTTTTTGTCAAAAGATGAAGATTACCTCCAAGAGCAAATCCCTTGTTGGCTCACGTATACGAGTAAAACGACACATGAGATTATCCAAGAAAACTTACACCGTGCGCCGATGTTTTCTGGAATCGTGAAAGGTGTCGGCCCACGTTATTGTCCTTCAATAGAAGATAAAGTTGTACGCTTTGCAGATAAACCGCGCCACCAACTTTTCTTGGAACCGGAAGGACGGAATACGGAAGAAGTATATATCCAAGGTTTATCTACTAGTTTACCGGAAGATGTTCAGTTTGATTTGGTACGTTCTATTCCTGGTTTAGAAGATGCAAAAATGATGCGTACGGGTTATGCCATTGAATACGATGTGGTTTTACCTCACCAGCTCCGTCCAACATTGGAAACAAAACTTGTTTCTGGCCTTTTTACGGCAGGACAAACAAACGGTACGTCTGGTTATGAAGAAGCAGCAGGGCAAGGATTAGTTGCTGGAATTAATGCCAGCCTTAAAGTTCAAGGCAAGGAAGAATTGATTCTCAAACGTAGCGATGCTTATATTGGAGTTATGATTGATGATTTAGTGACCAAAGGAACACTAGAACCCTATCGTTTGTTGTCTTCTCGCGCAGAATACCGTTTGATTTTACGTCATGATAATGCAGATATGCGTTTAACCCACATTGGTCGTGAAATAGGCTTGGTTAGTGATGAACGTTGGGAAGCCTTCCAAGAAAAACTAAACTCTTATCAAACAGAAATTACTCGTCTCAATAAAGAGAAACTTAAGCCACTCCCAGATACACAAGAAAAATTAGGCATGATGGGATTTGGGCCTATTAAGGATGCTTTGACAGGGATTGAATTTTTAAAACGTCCAGAAGTAAAGTATTCGGATGTAGTCAAGTTTGTCGGCGAATCTTCTGAAAAGCTTGACCGAACTGTCATCGAACTTATTGAAACAGAAGTTACTTATGAGGGGTACATCAAAAAAGCAAAAGAACAAGTTGAAAAGATGCACCGTTTAGAAGCCAAACGCATTCCTAAAAATATGAATTGGGATGCCTTGGACAGTATTGCGACAGAAGCGCGACAAAAATTCAAGAAAATAAATCCTGAAACCTTAGGACAAGCGAGTCGTATTTCAGGAGTGAATCCGGCTGATATTTCCATTTTGATGGTTTATCTTGAAGGTAAAAGATAAAAAACAGTAAATCAAACACAGCCGTGTTTGATTTTTTTAGTAGTTTACAAACGTGACAACGGCGGGGATATCC
>NZ_WIVG01000015.1 GCF_016758115.1 Lactococcus garvieae | reverse complement strand
CAAGCTTTTCCTAATCCAGCAGGACGTATAGGTGCCAATAACAGTTGGTGGTGGCTTCGAACTCGTGCTCAAGCAGGACATGCTTGGGTTATCCTTCAGGCACGAGAGGCGACAAGCTTAGGTGGAGCCTTTAATGGAGGACATACAGCAAATACCGTAAGTATTAATGGAGGTGTCCGCCCCGCTCTCATCATCCAACAAACGTCAAACTAAAAGTATCCAAAATATCCAAACAGCTCCGCAATCCGGGGCTGTTTATTTATAGTCTGAGATTCCGTTAGTCAGGGACGGCTTAGCTTTTTCATTTTTGAAAAACAAAGATAAAAATCATGCTATAATAGCAACATGGTATCCCTCTTAATATTCTCATTTTCCCTTATTTCTTTCATCCTTGTTGTCAGTTTAGGACTTTTTGTTTTTATTGAAAATAAAAATAGAAGTATCTGGGTAAAACGACCTCAAGAGAATTCTCCATTATACTCTGAATGGGCCGCATTTATGCAGGCTGAAAAAGAAGAATGGCAGTTACAGACACATGATAACCTCATACTCAAGGCTTGGTATCTTTCAGCTAAAGTACCAACTGATAAGACGGTTCTACTGTTCAATGGCTATAAGTCTGTAAGAGAGCGTTACGGTGCGTTTGGCTGGCTTTTTCATGAGTTAGGATATAACGTGTTGATGCCTGACTATCGAGCTGGAGCTAGAAGTCAAGGAAAATTTATTGGCTTTGGCTGGTTGGATCTTAAGGATAATAAGGGATGGATTGAAAAAATTATTGAGAAAAATGCACAGAGCCAGATTGCTTTGTTTGGTATATCGATGGGAGCTTCTGCAACGATGATGCTCTCAGGTGAAGCACTCCCGGAAAATGTCAAGTGCCTTATTGAAGATTGTGGTTATGATACAGTGTGGAACGAGTTATCTTATAAGGCGAAACATGATTTTCACTTACCTCAGTTTCCCTTGATGCATCTCCTTTCTTTTTGGTCAAAGCTTTTTGCAGGCTACAGCTGGAAAGAAGCCTCTGCGCTTAGTCAGCTGGCGAAGAATAATAGACCCTTCCTTTTTATACACGGCGATCAGGATACGTTTGTACCTCTAGAAATGGTCTATCGAAACTATGAGGCGACCCAAGGACCAAAAGAAATCTATATTGCCAAAGGAGCTCGTCACATTAGGTCTTATGAAATGGATAAGGAAAAATATAAGGAAGTTGTGAAAGTTTTTTTGAACAAATACTTCTGATGCAGAAAGGGAGAATATCAAATGTATAATGCTGCTGGAAATATCGAAGAGTACATCGCACAAGCTCAGGATTCGCAACTTTTGAGGCAGGTCTTACACATGGTTCACAGCACCTTTCCGGAAGAAGAACTGCGTTATTTTGACAATGGCAAGACTTTTTCTGCCGTTGCTCTAGGACAAAACCCTTACCCCAGTCCAGGCTATGAAGAAGCTGGTACTGTCAATATTTCTTCACAAAAAAATTATGTGGCGATTTATTTTTACGGTGAAAATATATCGTGGCAAAACAACTTTCCCAAATCAGCCATGGGCAAGGGCTGTTTACGTATCAAAAGTTCAAAATTTATGGAAAAATATGATGTTGAAATAAGGGAATTTTTTCAAAATGTAAAATTGTATAAGCCGCATGAATAAGAGGAATTAAGGAACAGCTGATTGATTTTTTTGGAGCTTTGAGTTATACTTGTAGTAAGTATTCTCGGTGGGGATTGGAATGCCAATCCCTTTTATTACGAAAAAAGAAAGGTTTTTTAATTAATAAATGGCAGATATAAAAATTACACCTTTAGGTGGTGTACGCGAATTTGGTAAAAATATGTACCTAGTGGAGGTGAACGAGCAAATTTTCGTTCTTGATGCAGGTTTAAAATATGCAGATAGTGATATGCTAGGGATTGATTTTGTGATTCCGGATATTGATTATCTCGTAGAAAATGCAGACCGTGTTGCGGGAATTTTCTTGACACATGGTCACGCAGATTCTATCGGTGCTTTGCCTTATATCGTTTCAGAATTACGTGTCCCTGTATTTGGGAGTGAGTTGACGATAGAGCTTGCTAAAATCAACGTGCGCAACTATGAGGGCAGCAAAAAATTCAAGGACTTCCACGTTGTAACTGAGGAAACAGAAATAGATTTTGGTCAAGCAGTAATTTCCTTTTTCTCAACAACACACACCATTCCAGAATCAATGGGGATAGTCGTTGGCACTGATTCGGGAAATATTGTTTACACGGGTGATTTCCGTTTTGATCCAGCCGTTGCACAAGGCTATCGGACGAACATGCGACGTCTTGCAGAAATAGGAAACAGTAAGGTGCTGGCCCTGCTTTCGAGTTCTCCTAACGCCTTGTCACCCGAACAGTCAGCAAGTGAGCATGAAATTTATGAGAAAATCTACGATACAATTGATGAAGCACAAGGACGCGTAATCATTGCTTGTAATGCTGGTAATCTGGGACGCATTCAACAGGTTGTTGGAGCGGCGCTCAAACTTGGTCGTCGTATCGCCTTTACAGGTCAAGATATGGACCAAATCGTCGAGACAGCGACACGTTTGAAGAAGTTGAAAATTGAAGATAAAAAGGCGATTATTAAGCCAAATGAAATCAGTAAGTATGCGGATGAAGAACTGGTTATTATCGAAACAGGTCGCATGGGTGAACCGCTAAAAGTCCTCGGAGACATGGCTCATAAGCGTCATAAATGGGTGAAAATCAAAGAAGGAGATGTTGCTTTTGCAGTAACAACACCTTCTATCGCTTATGAAACCTTAATTGCGCGCATTGAAAATGATGTCTATCGTGCTGGTGGTGTCATGAAGATGCTGGGCGCAGATCTGAAGGTTTCCGGTCATGCCAATGCGCGTGATTTACAATTCATGATTGATATCTTACGTCCGAAAAACCTGATTCCTATCCAAGGTGAATATCGGGAGTTACGTGCTCATGCAGAGTTAGCTATGGAGCTGGGAATGCTTCCAGAACATATCTTTATAGCTAAAAAAGGGGAGTCTGTCTCTTTCAATAAAGAAGACGAGATGATTCCAGCAGGAGTTGTTCCAGCGGAAAACGTGATGATTGATGGTTCAGGTATTGGCGATATCGGTTCAGTGGTTTTACGGGACCGTAAAGTATTATCTGAAGACGGAATTTTTATCGCTGTCATAACAATCAATAAGGCTGAACGTAAAATTATCAGCCAAACACGTGTACATACACGCGGTTTTGTTTATGTCAAAACCTCACGAGATTTGATGAAGGATGCGGGAAATTTGGTAAATGAGACGGTTGAAAAGTATCTTGCAGGAACTGATTTTGATTGGTCAGACCTCAAGGGTGCCATCCGTGATGCTCTGGGCAAATTCCTTTATACTCAAACCCGTCGTAAACCAGTTGTTCTGCCAGTAGTTATGGAAGCACGTGCTCCACAAGAGCTGACTCGCCGTTATAAGGGCAATAAGAAGAAGTCAAGTAAGACTAGTGGAAAGGCTGGATAAGCTTTCTTCAAGCGCTTAAGATTACTTTCCAGATAAACACGGCAAAATATTATATAGTAAAGGCCTGTCTTTTGCTATATTTTTTTGAAAAGAGAAGCGTTTTAGACAAAATACAAACAGGAGAAATAGAGTAAGCACTTCATGCAAAAAAACTTAAAAAAATTAACAGCGCTGCAGATTATTTTTATCGCCTTTTTGATGCTCGTGATTGGAGGAGGAACCTTGCTCAGTTTACCGATTTCTTCGAGTACGGGGCAGTTTACACATCCGATAGATGCGTTATTTACTGCTGTTTCTGCTGTCTGTGTTACAGGTTTAACTGTAATTGATACCGGTGCCCACTGGTCTCTCTTTGGACAAGTTATCCTATTGCTTTTGATCGAGGTAGGCGGGTTGGGCTTTATGACATTGGTTGTCAGTATTTTCCTCCTCCTCAATCAAAAAATGTCCCTCAAATCTCGGCTGATTATTCAGGAATCCTATAGTTTATCAGATATGAGTTCAAGTGTTCGAGTAGTCATTAACGTACTGATTATTTCGCTTTTGATTCAATTTTGTGGCAGCGTTCTTTTGTCATTTTCCTTTGTCCCAAGGTTTGGACTAGTCAAGGGGATTTGGTACAGTGTTTTCCATACCATTTCAGCATATTGCAATGCTGGTTTTGACTTGTTTGGCAATTCACTTATGCTTTATGAGCATTCACCATACGTCTTGATGGTTATTGCATCAATGGTTGTTTGCGGAAGTTTAGGGTTTATCGTTATTATGGATTTACTTAACTATAGGAAGCAGAGAAAGTTATCTCTTCACACTCGATTAGCTCTTACAACGACAGCCTTTCTTGTTTTTGGTGGGATGTTGCTCTTTCTAATTTCTGACTTTGAAAGTGTAAGTAATAATCCATTTATATTTGTGATGCAGAGCCTTTTTCTATCGATTTCTCAGCGGACAGCGGGCTTTTCTATCCAAGAGTATAATTTGTTTAGTCAAGCAAGTATTTTCCTCACCATAATATTAATGGTTATCGGAGGAACATCAGGCTCAACAGCCGGAGGTTTGAAAACGACGACAATAGGTGTCCTAGCGCTCAATGTGCGCGCGATTATTAAGCGCGATAAACACACCAGCTTTAAAAATAGAACAATTCCACAAAGTGTAGTCAAACAAGCATATGAATCTGTCTTTCTCTACTTCTTTATGATGGTTATTGCGACATTTATCCTCCTTTTGACGAATCCAAAATTTCGTGTAGATCAAATTCTTTTTGAAGTTATCTCAGCCTTGTCTACTGTGGGCTTAAGTATGGGAGTTACACCGAATTTAAATGTGCTCGGAAAAATCATTGTAGGCATTCTTATGTTCATTGGTCGTGTCGGCGTGTTTACGATTATTTATTCAATCAATGCGAAAGATAATCATGAATCTCTCTATAAATATCCAGAAGAAAAGGTAATGGTGGGCTAATATGAAATCATTTGTTGTTATAGGGCTTGGACGTTTTGGCTCTGCGGTTGCTAAAACTATCGCAGAAACAGAAGCCGACTTGCTCGTCATGGATCAAAATGAGGACCGGGTCAATCTCTTTAAAGATATAGTACCTAATGCAATCATTGCGGATGCAAAGGATGAACGTGTTCTGGAGGAGATTGGCATTAAAGATTTTGATGTTGCTATCGTTGCTATCGGTGAAGACATTCAGTCCTCTGTACTGGTAACCATGCTTGCTAAAGATGCAGGAGTACCTCAAGTCATCACGAAGGCTGTTGATAAAAATCACTATCGCCTGTTAGAAAAAATCGGTGCAGACCGGGTTGTTCTTCCCGAAGTTGAGATGGGGCGTAAGATTGCTGAAAGTTTAATTTTTGAAAACATCAGTAATGTCGTGGATATTGCAGAAAACATTGAGTTTGCAGAAGTTAAGGTATGTTCGCGTAAGATGGACAATCGTCTCATCTCTGAAATTTCAGAGTTAAATGGATATGATTTGAATATCAGCTATGTCAAACATATCCATGGTGGAGTAGAAATTGCTTCAGGAGATACGCGCTTGATGATTGGTGACTCTTTGTTTGTCATTGGCCGTCCAGAGGATATCAAGAAACTATCTGAGCAAAACTAAAATCTACAGTATTATACCTTCATTGTAAGAAGACACGGTCAATGATTGACCTCTAAGAGAATGTGATATAATAAAACTATCTGAATAAAAGAATAGGACTGGAATATAAAAATGGCTTTTGAAAATCTAACAGAACGTTTGCAAAATGTCTTCAAAAATTTGCGCGGCAAAAAGAAAATCACAGAACAAGATGTAACAGAAATTACAAAAGAAATACGTGTGGCGCTTCTTGAAGCTGACGTAGCTCTTCCTGTAGTGAAAAAGTTCATCAAAGCGATTCGCGAGCGAGCGATTGGGACAGAGGTCTCAGAAGCGCTTAATCCAGCGCAACAAGTCATCTCTATTGTCAATGAAGAATTGACAGCGATTTTGGGTGGCGGTGAAGCTGAGCTGCTCAAATCACCTAAAATTCCAACAATCATCATGATGGTCGGCTTGCAAGGGGCAGGTAAAACAACCTTTGCAGGTAAACTGGCTAAAAAACTCAAAGAAGAACAAAATGCCCGTCCCCTCATGATTGCGGCTGACGTTTATCGTCCAGCAGCCATTGATCAATTAAAAACTCTAGGTGAACAGCTTGATATCCCTGTATATGATGAGGGCACAGCTGAAAGTCCTGTAAATATCGTCAAGAACGGCTTAGCGCGAGCGCGTGAAGAACGTAAAGATTATGTTTTGATTGATACGGCAGGACGCCTAGAAATTGACGATAAGCTGATGAATGAGCTGCAAGAGATCAAAGCTCTTGCACAACCAACCGAAATTCTTTTGGTTGTTGATGCGATGACAGGTCAAGTCGCAGCTCAGGTGGCTAAAACCTTTGATGAAAAGTTAGATATTAGTGGTGTCATTATCACCAAACTTGACGGAGATACACGTGGTGGTGCAGCCTTATCTATTCGTGAAATTACGGGTAAACCCATCAAGTTTACGGGTACAGGAGAAAAGCTGACAGATTTAGAAATCTTTTACCCAGACCGTATGAGCTCGCGTATCCTTGGTATGGGAGATATGCTGACGCTGATTGAAAAAGCGCAGGCACAGTTTGACGAAGAACAATCCATGAAGATGGCTGCCAAGATGGCGGAAAATCGTTTTGACTACAGTGACTTTGTCGAACAATTGGATCAGGTGACAAATATGGGACCTATGGAAGAAATTATGAAAATGATTCCAGGGATGTCACAAGTGCCTGGCATCGAAAATGTCAAAGTTGATCCGAAAGACATCGCGCGTAAACGTGCCATTGTTCTTTCGATGACACCAGCGGAACGTCAATTAGAGGTGGAGCTTTCACCAGCACGTCGTCGTCGTATCGCTGCAGGTTCGGGGAATAGTTTCATTGAAGTAAATAAGTTCATCAAGCAGTTTAATCAGTCTAAAGACATGATGCAAGGCATTATGAATGGGGATATGGATGCAATGATGCAACAAATGATGGGCGGCGCTGGTGGTAAAATGCCAAACATGAAAAATATGCCTGGAGGTATGCCAGACATGTCTTCCCTAGGAGATTTGCAAGGTCTTATGCGAGGCGGAACATCTTCTGGCACGCCTGATATGAGTGCCATGTTTGGAGGTGGTCTTAAAGGAAAAGCCACTCAGTTTGCCATGAAGCAGGCTATGAAACGCGCGCAGAAAAAAATGAAAAAAGGCAGAAAGAAATAGCATATAAAAGAAGCAGATATATTTTCGGATGTATCTGGGAGTGAAGACAAAGATGATGTTTAAAAATTAGTTTCTGATTTGGCAAGAATGAAAAGTACTGATGCTGTGACAGGAGGGGGGGGAATCCCCCAGTCAAAAAGGACATTATCTAAAGTAGTAACTACCAGTTCATAGCTTAGTTTATTACTTGGGGCAGCTTACCTTAGCTTGCTAAAATTTAAAAATAAAGACGGAAATACCAACAAAATACCTGCACATTTATCACTGTGGCAGGTGTTTTGTTTACACCTTGTTCTATAGATTATAGAGTCATTTTGCAGCACTAATGATTCTTGCCATAAACGCAAGTAATAAAAAATAGTCTTACTAATTTCATGATAACGCTTTACTTTCGGTTGTTAAAGTGATTTAATGGGGGCATCAAGTCATAAGGAGATTCGTGTGAAAAAATCGATTGCCATCTTAGCAATAGCACCTATTTTATTTTCTGCTATAGCATCTTTGAGGGTAAACAGTGCGTCGGCAGACCAAGTTAACACATCTATAACTACAGATGTACAAAAAAGTTTAGAGCATCCACTTTCTTCAGATTTTATTAATAAATTTGACCTATCTATCAAATTATTAGGGAATAAATTTATTATTGATACCAATAAATTACCCAAAGATATTGCTTCAGAGGAGTTATCAAAATTAAAAGCACTAATTTCTCAAAAAAATGAAATTATTTCAGATTCTGAAAATTTGAAAAATGGAACAAGAATTGAACAAAATAATAACTCTGTAACTATTATTTCAAATTCTGGAAATAGCGGATTATTAAGATTTAGAGAAGGAAGCAATTACGTCCATGTTTATTGGTGGGGGTTACGTATCGGTCTATCTAAGTCAACTGTAAATGGAATAGGAACTGGTGTTGCTATCGGTGGAGTATGGATTCCTGAACCTACTGTATCTAAGATTTTAGCTTCTTTGGGCATTCTTGCAGCAGCCTCTCCTGGTGGTATTGTTTTCAATTCCACTCCGCCTATTGCAGTTTTCTGGGGAGCTGAATTTCAATAAAATAATGAGGAGTCTTATTTATGAAGCTAAAAATCTTTCAAACTATTCTTTGTATATTGATTTTTGTTCTTCCTTTTGTTTTTCCAGACCTCAAATGGTTATACATCCCGTTCTTACTTATATTTTTATTGTCTTTATGGCTTCCATGCAAGAGAAATTAAAGTATATTATTTTATTTTATTGCTGCATTTCAAGTAGGATGTACAATAGGTTCGGTTTATGTTCCAGCAAGAGCAGTTATAGCTGCTCTTGGAGTATTAGGACTGGCAGCAAGTAATATTCCAGGAGGTATCGTTTTTAACTCATCTCCTCAATTTGTTCCTATTGCAGGCTCAGGAGCCATAGTTTGGGGAGTAGGTTTTCAATGAACAATTATAACCGAATTTATAAATGTGTTGCAATAATTCTAATTTTAGTTAGCTTATTTATCTCTTTTGTGTTGAACAGTAGTTTTTGGGGGCAATTGATATTAAATATACTGTTAGCAGCAGTTGTGATAATAAATATTATAGGTATTATTTTAGACAAAAAAAATAAAAAATAGGCAAAGCGCTATGTGAGTATCAAAAATCAAGAGTAACATTTTAATCTCAGACTGTAGCCGAACAGTCCTTTTATGATGCTCATTACGTTAAGAGGCTCGCAAATTGTTGAGCTGATTTTTGACACCCAATCTGAAAAATATTAAAACAGATTACCAGAAGACAACAGAGCTCGAATACTTATAAGCATTATGCTACTCTAAGATTGAAAGAGATGAAGGTTTATGCTTTGGCTTTGACTGGGGAAGTGTGTGTGTTCCTATGGTGGGAGTGAGACTAATTTTTATTTTATGCGGGCAAGGTCAAGACTTAGGCAAGCAGCTTTTAGTCACTTTAAGAAGGAGGAGGGACCTGTGTCTCACACTCTATAGTCTGAGATACGTCTTTGGATGTATCTTTTTCTATACTGAACATGATATAATTTAGATGTCTGAAAATTTTAAACTATAATTGTTTAACTTAATAAGAAATGGATAAAGGAAGAATCATGGAATACTACCAAAAGTTTATAAAAAATGAGAAGCTGCGCAGATGGATGGTCTTAGCATTTTTGGTCGTTATGCTCTATTTTTTGAGAAGCATTCTCCCACTCACGCTTTTGACCTTCGTGTTTAGCTATCTCGCTTATCGATTTGTAAGTTTTGTTGAGAGAAAAATAAAGCTCCCCGGAAAAATAAGTGGTTTTATCCTTTATGGAGTAATTCTCTTTTTAGCTTATTTGGGAATTACAGAGTATATTCCTGTTTTGGTCAATCAAGTTACACATTTAATCAATGCAGTGAACAAGTTTTATCAAAGCAATAATCACGGAGGGAGTACTCTGATGGATTCGATTTATACGCTTTTCAAGGAATACAATCTTGCAGATAAAATTCAAAGCAGTTTGGGAACACTTGTTAACTATTTGACTAGTTTTGGAAAGGGATTATTGATAGTTCTTTTTGCTTTTTTAATGAGTTTCTTTTTTACGATTGATCGTAAGGAAACCAACAAGTTTTCAAAACTTTTCCTAAAAAGTGATTTTGCATGGTTCTTTGAAGACACCTACTATCTTGTCTGCAAATTCTTTACTGGATTTGGTGTAGTATTGGAAACACAGTTTATTATCGCAGTGGTTAACACTCTTTTAACGATTGTAGCACTAAGTTTCATGGGATTTCCTGAACTATTGAGTCTAGGAGTAATGATTTTCCTGCTTAGTCTTATTCCTGTGGCTGGAGTTCTAATCTCTTGTGTACCTTTATCGATTATTGGCTATTCAATTGGTGGGATTAAGGACGTTATTTTGGTTTTACTGATTAT
Source organism: Lactococcus garvieae (assembly GCF_016758115.1). Lineage (GTDB taxonomy): Bacteria > Bacillota > Bacilli > Lactobacillales > Streptococcaceae > Lactococcus > Lactococcus muris. The sequence goes on along the minus strand of NZ_WIVG01000015.1, from coordinate 37,621 downwards.
AGCCCTGATTCATGCTCTGGAATCTTATGTGCTGAATCCACATCTTATGGCGCACAAGGCAAAGCTGCCGATGTTTTATACCTTTGTCATTCTTTTTTTAGGGGAACATTTCTTTGGCGTTTGGGGGTTAATTGTAGGTATTCCAATTTTTAACTTTGCTTTAGATTTACTCGGCGTTAAAGAGATTCCGATTAAAAACATAAAAAAATAATTTTGAGTACTCTGAGTTTTTTGTCACACTTTTGAAGTGAAAGGGCAGAGCTATAAAAAAAGTCAGTAAAATGTTACAATTACAGTGTATGCTTTTTCTCTTTCGTGTGGAAAGAAGAGGGTGAATAAGAGAAAAGAGCTTATTACTGATAAGAAAAGGATAAAAAAATAAATGACACTACCTACAGTAGCTATTGTTGGCCGACCGAATGTTGGGAAGTCCACAATTTTTAACCGTATTGCTGGGGAACGTATCTCGATTGTTGAAGATGTTCCTGGAGTGACACGTGACCGTATTTATGCCACAGGCGAGTGGTTGAATAAAAAATTCTCACTTATTGATACAGGAGGGATTGAACTTTCGGATGAGCCCTTCATGACACAAATCCGTGCCCAAGCAGAGATTGCGATGGAAGAAGCGGATGTCATTGTTGCCGTTGTGGATGGCGAAACAGGGATTACAGATGCTGACGAACATGTGGCGCAAATCCTCTATCGAACAGACAAACCAGTTATCCTCGTTGTCAATAAAGTGGATAACCCTGAACGTCGCATGGAAATTTTCGACTTCTACTCACTCGGACTTGGAGAACCTTATCCAGTATCCGCTGTTCACGGCTTGGGAACAGGGGATCTTCTTGATGCAATCATTGAAAATCTCCCAACAGAAACAGAAGAAGAAAATCCAGATGTCATCAAGTTCAGTTTGATTGGTCGACCAAATGTTGGTAAATCGAGTTTGATTAATGCCATTCTTGGAGAAGAGCGTGTCATTGCCAGCCCTGTGGCAGGTACAACGCGTGATGCGATTGATACAAGTTTTACGGATGCTGAAGGGCAAGAGTTCCTCATGATTGATACAGCAGGGATGCGTAAATCAGGGAAAATTTATGAAAACACAGAAAAATACTCTGTGATGCGCGCCATGCGTGCCATTGATCGGAGCGATATTGTCCTCATGGTTATCAATGCAGAAGAAGGAATTCGTGAATATGACATGCGCATCGCAGGTTTCGCGCATGATGCTGGCAAGGGAATTCTTCTCGTGGTCAACAAGTGGGACACACTTGAAAAAGATAACTACACCATGAAAAAATTTGAGGAAGATATCCGCTGGAAATTTAAATTTCTTGATTATGCGCCGATTGTGTATGTTTCAGCTAAAACGGGTCAACGTCTCCACAAACTCCCAGATATGATTAAGGAAATTCATCATTCACAAAATCTCCGTATTTCAAGTTCTGTCTTGAATGATGTCATTATGGATGCGGTAGCGATTAATCCGACACCGACAGATAAAGGGAAACGTTTGAAGATTTTCTATGCAACACAAGTTGCAGTGAAGCCCCCAACATTTGTAATCTTCGTTAATGAAGAAGAACTCATGCATTTCTCTTATATGCGCTTCTTAGAAAATCAAATCCGTAAAGCCTTTGTCTTTGAAGGTACACCGATTCATTTGATTGCACGTAAGCGTAAATAATAAAAAAGCTTGAAGTTAATTTTCAAGCTTTTTATCATAACTTATCGGCACTTCACGCAGACATGTCTCAATACCCAAGAATAATATGAGCCACTAAGGGTGCAAAAATAACATACATAATCCCAGTTACACCAATAGCTAAAGCTCCCATTGCACCTTGAACTTTTCCCAGTTCAATGGCAGTACCTGTGCCCACAGCATGTCCAGTGCCGCCAAGAACGACACCTTGGGCAACAGAATCTTCAATTTTAAAGAGTTTCATCAATGGTACACCAAGAACACTGGTTAGGATTCCGGTAGCCACGACGACCACAACCGTAATCGTTGTAACACCTTGCATTTTTTCCGTTATTCCAATAGCCATAGCAGTGGTCACAGATTTTGGAAAAAGAGACAAGGAAGCTAATTTTGATAAACCAAAAAATTTTAACAATAAGGCTGTAATAACTGTATTGATAAGGGCAGCAGCAGCGATACTGATTAAAATAGAGCGTGCATGGTGTTTCATAAGCTGAAAGGTTTTATACAAAGGAATACCTAAGGCAACAGTTGAAGGACCAATCAAGTCATTTAATATCGCGCCTCCTTTGTAATAATTCTCATAAGGGATTTTAGCTACCACCAAAATCAAAATAATAACGAGAGTAGCAAAAAGCAAAGGATTTGTCCAAGGTTTACGTATATTTTCATTGATACGTACACCAACAATAAATATTAAAAGTGTCAGAGTTAATCCAAACAGCGGGCTAGAAGTAATGGTATCCATCAGTGTACCTCTCTTTTATTTTTTAACAATTCAGGTTCGAGGTAATCCCCCTCATATTTGACTTTGATAAATTGAACCAAATGACCTAAAACAAAGACATTCACGATAAGGGCAAGAAGAACAATCAAGGCTATTTGCCACCAAGAGTCGGAAATTAAGGACCATTTGGCCATGATGCCCACTCCAGCAGGTAAGAATAAAATCGTCATGTTATTGATTAAGAAGCTGCCAACTTCATCCACATCGGTGAATTTTAAAACCTTAAATTGCAGCGCAAGGAATAAAAAAATCATTCCTAAAATACTTCCGGGAATAGGAAGATGCAAACTGTTCGATAGCGTATCTCCCGCAAAAGAAAAACCAAAAATAATAAGTAATTGAAAATAAATTTTCATAAAAATCTCCTATAAATTACACTCTTTTTATCATAGCCCTTTAAGACCAGATTATCAAGAATTTTAAGAAGGAGCCACAGAATGCCAAGGAAGATATCTAAAGTACTTCATGGAAATAAGGGCAGTATTTGAGCAGATGTCCGTGGGAAATTTTTTTCATAATCACGGGGCTTGACATCGAGTTAAAATATGTTATAATAGGTCTAAATAAAAACTACTAGAAAGGAGCGTTCGAGGGAGCGCTCTTTCTGTGTTGTTTTCTGAAAGGAGAAGAGATGTCAGAAACACTTGTGAAAACAGTGGAGGAATTCATCTTGCCTCACTTACCAGAGGAGTTTGAACTTATCGATGTCGAGTGGGAGAAGCTTGGCGGGGATATGGTTTTGCGACTCTTGGTAGACAAGGCGGAAGGAATTACCATTCAAGACACAGCAGACTTAAGTGAAATTCTTTCGCCCTTGCTGGATACTATTTCACCAGACCCCTTCCCGACAGAGGGTTATATGCTTGAAGTAGTCAGTCCTGGTGCTGAACGTCCACTTAAAAAGGCTGAGCATTTTCGAGATGCTGTTGGTGATTATATTCTTGTAAAGCTTTATCAAAAAATCGAAGGCGAAAAAGAATTCGTTGGTGATTTGGTGAAGTACGAGGATAACATCTTGACTGTTGAGTATATGGACAAAGCCCGTAAGAAAACAGTTGAAATTCCAGCAGATAAGATTTCAAAAGCAACGACTTTGGTTAAGCTTTAAGAAATCTTGACACTAAAAATAAAAATTAAAATATTTTCCAAAAAACGCAAGAAAGAGGAAAAAGCAAAATGAGCAAGGAAATGCTTAACGCCTTTGCAATGCTAGAAGAAGAAAAAGGCATTAAACAAGAGATAGTTATTGAAGCTATTGAGCAAGCTATCACGGCAGCTTATAAACGCCAATATGGTCAAGCGCAAAATGTAAAAGTTATTTTTGATGAAAAAAAAGGGAACTTCAATGTTTATTCGACACGTGAAGTCGTTGATGAAGTCTTTGACAGTCGTCTTGAAATTTCGCTTGAAGATGCCCAAGAACTTAACCCACATTATGAAATTGGCGACAAAATCATGTTTGAAGAAAAACCAAAAGATTTTGCACGTACAGCAGCCGGTGCGGCCAAACAAGTGATTATGCAGAAAATGCGTGAAGAAGAACGCACAATCATCTATAACGAATATAGCCGTTATAAAGATGAAATTATCACAGGAACAGTTGAAAAAGTTGATGCACGTGCCGTTTATGTTAACTTGGGACGCGTTGATGCACTCTTAACAGCAAAAGATCGTATCAGTCAAGAAAGTTATCATGTTGGAGACAAGGTCAAAGTCTATGTGACAGATGTTCTTTTGACTCCTAAAGGTACGCGTGTATTTATTAGCCGGACAGCACCAGATATGCTCAAACGTATGTTTGAAAAAGAAATTCCTGAAGTTTACGATGGAACAGTGGAAATCAAATCGGTTGCGCGAGATGCAGGCGACCGTGCGAAAGTTATCGTTGAGAGTCATGATGAGAATGTGGAGGCCATAGGTACTATGGTTGGTACAAAAGGCGCACGTATTCAAGGAATTATCCGTGAGCTTTCGGGCGAAAAGATGGATATCATCGAATACAATGCCGACAAAGCAACACTGATTGCTAATGCGCTCAAACCTGCACGCATCGAACAGGTGGCGATTCGTGAAGATGGTTCAGCAATTGCAGTTGTTGCTCAAGATCAATTGTCATTGGCTATCGGTAAACGAGGCCAAAACGTCCGCCTTGCAGCCCATGTTACTAATTGTAAAATCGACATCAAGTCAGAAGAAGATTTCCAAAAAGAAATGGTTGAGCTTGATGCACTTGTTGAAGAAGTGGATGAATTTACAGAAGAAGTTGCTGAAGCTGTTTTAGAAGAAGCAAGCACTGAAGAATAAGCCTATGAAACAAAGAAAAACTCCCATGAGAAAATCAGTAGTATCTGGTGAACAAATCGCGAAACGAGACCTTTTACGTATTGCTTTTAACAAAGAAGGGGAAATTTCTATTGACCCGACAGGAAAAGCACATGGACGAGGGGCTTACATTGCTTTATCCAATGAAGAAGCACAACTTGCCAAAAAAAGACGTGTCTTTGATCGTACATTCAGTACAAAAATCGCAGATGAGTTTTATGATGAACTGATTAATTATGTAGAACACCAAGTCGCGCGCCGTGAGTTAGCAGGAGCTACATATTCGGTAGACTTAGCACCGGATTACGACTAATATGGATAGTACAAAACAAATATTAAACTTACTCGGTCTTGCCAAGCGTGCAGGAAAAGTTATCACAGGCGAGGAGCTAGTCGTCAAAGCCATTCAAACAGGTAGAGCAAGCTTAGTTTTCGTCGCTCATGATGCTTCCGAGAATTTAATCAAAAAAATCACCGATAAATCGAGTTACTATGAGGTAAGCGTGTTACAAACGTTCTCAGTAAATGAACTGTCAATGGCAATTGGAGCTAACCGAAAGGTATTAGCTATTGCTGATGATGGATTTGCAAAGAAAATGGAGAGCCTTATGACTAACTAAAAAATAAGGAGGGCAACATTGTCTGATAAAAAACGAATTAATCAAATCGCAAAAGAAACAGGATTGAAAAATGCTGAACTTGTGTCAGCAGCACAAGAATTGGGAATGGCTGTTAAAGCTCACTCAAGTTCGGTAACAGAAGCCGAAGCAGAAAAAATCATTGCACATGTCAAATCAGGCGTGATGGCAAGTGAGAATGCCTCACTCTCAGTAAAAAATGCTGACTCAAAAGCCGGGAAGAAAAAAGAGGATGCACCACGCACATTTGCAGGGAAAGCGGTTGTTGAAGATCCTGCCATCCTAGCGCGCATTAAAGCTAAAGAAGAGGCAGAAAAGGCTGCGAAACTTGAGGCAGAAGCTAAAGTTGAGCCAAAAGTAGAAGAAACCCAAGCAGTAAAACAAGAACAAACAGTGCCAAAAGTAGAGAAAAAATCAGAAGCTCCAGCAACGAAAAAGCAAGAAGATAAAACTACTGAGCCAGTGAAAGAAGAACCGAAAAAAGCATTGGATAAAAAACCAAGGATTCAGATTAAAGTTGTAAAACGTGCAGAAGACATCAAAAAAGAAGCAGCGAAGAAAGATGCTGCTCGTCAAGAACGCCGTCAAAATGATCGCCGTAACAACGACAACCGCCGTGGAGGCCAAGGACGCAATCAAAACGATAACCGTCGCAAAAATGATAACCAAAATCGCGGAGGCAAGTTTGAAAGCACCCCTTCAGCAGAAGTATTCACTGCTCCAGTAGCTCCAGCTAAGAGTAATAGCCGTCGAGACCGTGAGCGCAAGAAAAATGAGCACAACAAAACTTCAGAAGGCCGTCGTCCAGGTGGACCACTTCGCGTTAATGATAGCCGAAATCAAGTCCGTAATGCACGCAACTCAAATTGGAATCAAAAGGGCCGTCGAGGGAAAAATCAACAATCGACTGCTCCAGTATCTACACGTAAATTCCATGAATTACCAGAATCAGTAGAATATGCTGAAGGAATGAATGTTCAAGACATTGCTAAAGCTATCAAACGTGAACCAGCAGAAATCATCAAAAAACTTTTCATGATGGGGACAATGGTTAATCAAAATCAATCTCTTGACGAAGATACCTTAGAATTGATTCTCATGGATTATGGCATTACGCCTATTAAAAAAGTTGAAGAAGATGCATCTGATATTGAACGTCTCTTTGTTGAAGAAGGCTATCTGAACGAAGAGGAGATGGTGGAACGTCCAGCAGTTGTTACGATTATGGGGCACGTCGATCATGGTAAAACAACCTTGCTTGATCGCTTCCGTGAGTCACGTGTCACTGAAGGAGAAGCTGGTGGTATCACGCAGCATATCGGCGCTTATCAAATCAAAGCGGGAGATAAGAAGATTACCTTCTTGGATACACCTGGACACGAAGCTTTCACAAGCATGCGTGCACGTGGTGCCTCAGTAACAGATATTACGATTTTGGTTGTTGCTGCTGACGATGGTGTCATGCCGCAAACGATTGAAGCCATCAACCACTCAAAAGCTGCTGGAGTTCCGATTATCGTTGCGATTAATAAAATTGATAAGCCAGGGGCTAATCCGCAACGTGTTATTCAAGAGCTGGCTGAACATGGTGTAATGTCACAAGCTTGGGGTGGAGAATCTGAGTTTGTTGAAATTTCAGCCAAGTTCAATCAAAACCTTGATGCTCTTTTGGAAACCATCTTGCTTGTTGCTGAAATACAAGAACTCAAAGCAGACCCAACAGTACGTGCGATTGGTACAGTAGTTGAAGCACGTCTGGATCAAGGCCGTGGTGCTATTGCAACACTTTTAGTACAACAAGGTACACTTCATATGCAAGACCCAATCGTTGTTGGTAATACTTACGGACGTGTACGGACGATGACGAATGACCTTGGCCGTCGTATCAAAGAAGCCTCACCGTCAACGCCAGTCGAATTGACAGGTTTATCTGATGTACCGCAAGCTGGTGATCACTTCGCTGTTTTTGAAGATGAGAAATCTGCACGAGCAGCCGGTGAAGAACGTGCCAAACGTGCCCAACTGATTAAACGTCAAAGCACGCGCCGTGTCAGTCTTGACAATCTTTTTGATACTCTTAAAGAAGGACAAGTTAAAACTGTTAATATCATCATTAAGGCAGACGTGCAAGGGACAGCGGAAGCCTTAGCGGCCTCTCTTCAAAAGATTGATGTTGAAGGTGTAAAAGTGGATATCGTCCATGCTGCTGTAGGTGCTATCAGTGAGTCAGATGTGTCACTAGCTGCAGCCTCAAATGCGATCATTATCGGTTTCAACGTACGTCCAACAGGTCTAGCGCGTGAGCAAGCAGAACATGAAGATGTAGATATTCGTCTCCACAGCATCATCTATAAAGTTATTGAGGAAATCGAAACAGCCATGCGTGGTATGCTTGATCCTGAATACAAAGAAGAAATTATCGGTGAAGCAGTTGTTCGTGAAACATTTAATGTTTCTAAAGTTGGTACTATTGCTGGCTTTATGGTCATTCGTGGTAAAGTTCAACGTGATGCCAGCGTTCGTGTAATCCGTGATGGTGTTGTTATTCATGACGGAGCTATTGCTAGCTTGAAACACTATAAGGATGATGTGAAAGAAGTTGGTAATGCACAAGAGGGTGGTTTGATGATTGAAAACTACAATGACATTCTTGTCGATGACACTTTCGAAGTCTATAAAATGGTTGAAATTAAACGTTAAGGATAATTTCTATAAAAAAATAAAAAAGGAGAATAAGTATGGGCACTTCCTTCCGCAGTGATCGTGTGGCTGTTGAAATTCAACGTGAAATTAATGACATTTTACGCCACAAGATTCGCGACCCCCGCGTTCAAGAAGTGAATATCACAGATGTTCAGGTGACTGGTGATTTGAGTCAAGCTACCGTTTACTATAGTCTGCTTTCAACTCTTGCCAGTGACAATGAAAAAGCTAAGAAAGGTCTGGAAAAAGCTACGGGTCTTATTAAGCGCGAATTAGCGCAACGTATGACCATGTATCGCATCCCGGATTTGAAGTTTGCCAAAGATGAATCTGTCGAATACGGTTCAAAAATCGATGAACTTCTCCGCAATTTGAATAAATCAGAAGAGTGATCCAAAAAATAAGCCTTAAGTTTTGAAGGCTTATTTTTTTAGAGAGAAGTTTGAAGTAATAAAGGAACTTAAAGATTATCCTGTCCGTAGGTTTACAGTAATTCATAGGAGTGTACCAACCTGAAAAAATTTTATTTTTATCGAAGGCAAAACCGATGAAAACGATGCGCGAAAGATATAGAATCTATTTATGTGTTATAGATACCGGAAATTTCCAAATATGTGCTATAATGAACGAAGTGATAATAAACAGTTGAGGAGAAAAAATGTCAGTAGAACCTTTATTTCTAGATTCCGTATTGCAAGAGAAACTCTGGGGTGGCGAACATCTTAAAAGCTTTGGTTATGATTTACCTTCCGATAAAATTGGAGAATATTGGGCAATTTCGGCTCACCCACATGGTGTATCAACCATAAAAAATGGTCAATTTTCTGGGCAAAAGCTTGATAAGGTATTTGATCAGCATCGTGAGCTTTTTGGTAATACTGATGAGAAAGTCTTTCCACTCCTGACAAAAATTTTGGATGCTAATGATTGGCTTTCTGTCCAAGTTCATCCGAATGACGAATATGGTATGAAACATGAGGGAGAGCTCGGAAAAACCGAATGCTGGTATATCATTTCTGCAGAAGAAGACTCTGAAATTATTTATGGTCATAATGCAACATCCCGTGAAGAACTGAAGAAAATGATTCAATCTGCTGACTGGAGTCACCTCCTTCGCAAAGTGAAAGTCAAAGCCGGAGACTTTTTCTATGTACCAGCAGGAACGATGCACGCTATCGGTGCGGGCATTGTTATCCTGGAAACACAACAATCCAGTGATACGACTTACCGTGTATATGACTTTGACCGCAAAGATGACCATGGCAATCTTCGTGAGTTGCATATCCAGCAGTCTATTGATGTGCTACATATCCCAGGGGACCAAACACCAGAAAATAAGATTCAAGTTGTTAAGGGAGAAAACGCGGACTTAAGCACCTTGGTCAACTCAGATTTCTTTGATGTTTACAAATGGTCAATCCATGGTAGGCAAGCTTTTGAAGCAAGAGCAGACTATATGCTGGTTTCAGTTCTTGAGGGGCAAGGGGAACTTATTGTGGCAGACAATACTTATCCACTATCGAAGGGAGACCACTTTATTCTTCCTACAGGCATTGATAAATGGGAACTTTCAGGAAATATGGAAATTATTGCAAGTAATCCAGTCGCACGTTAATAGAAAAGCAAAACGTCTTTACGGACGTTTTTATTATCATTCTTTTTGCTTTAGCAAAATAGAATGATAATACGCAAGGAGCGAAGCGAGTGGTGAATCGTTTTACACCTTAAGATTTTGAAAATTTTAGACTTGAATTTGAGCGATGATTAAAGTGTGCCATATTTGGCTTTCAGAATCATCTGAATATTGTCTTAAATTCAGCCTTGCTTAAGGTTGGCTTGTTAAGCTTTTCTCAAGAACATAGATGAAAGCCTTTTTGTGAAAGGAGCAGAAAATTTAGAAGAGGGATTTGCAAATGAGTGAGCTAGAAAAAAATAGTTCAATTCAAAGTTGAGAAAGGAAGAACTTATTGAACAAAAAATTAAAGAAAGTTATGATTATGAGCATTTCAGGACTAACTTTGTTATCAGCAACGTTACCCTCAGCAGTTGGTGTAGTTCAAGCAAATGATGTAAATTTAGTGCAAGAGCGAGCTCCAGAAAAATTTGTAGGAGCTGTTCGATGGGCGGTACAAAATAGAGTTCGCCGTGTAAGTGTCGGTGTCTACATTCCACGTGTCTCTTTGTCTTGAACAGTATCACTTCCATAATGCCTATGAGTAAAAATAAAAACCGTGCTTATTATGTCTTTACATTTGTAGTGATTTTTTCTGTGTTGCTTCTGTTTTCTGAGCGGATGACACTTATAGAGATGGTTCTTCTCTTCTTTATCTCTATTCCCATATATGCTTTAGGAATCTATCATGGCAAAAAGAAACAAAGGCTCAGAGCATTACACCGCACAAAAAAAGCTCAAGAACGAAAAGATGAAGAAGATCGTTCAGAAAAATTAAATAATGAAATGAAGTAAGAGGGATTAAGAAAAGAGGTTGTAGGGTCTGAAACTGCTGAAAATCAATACTAAATCATGAAAGCAAAACAGTGGAATAGCTTCAACTACACGGTTCTATTTTTATAGATTTTGGATAAGCAGGGCTTTTCATCAGCATTGAAAACTGTCTTATCCTTTTGTTTTCAACACGATACTTCAGGACTAAATAAATCATTTTTGTTTCACTTTATTTTGATTTGAGCCATTTTTAAGAAATAAGCAGTACAATACATATGTTCCGATAAAATTTTTTCATAAAACTCCTTACTCTTCCGTGACAATATGGGAGAGTTTTTTCTTGAATTCAACTCCTCGAAATTATGAGGATAAAATGTGGTTTTACAAGAAGCTTGATAGAGCGAGGAGTAAAATATATGGAAGGGGAGATTTTAAAACAAAATATTTTCATGAAATCAAGCCACACATGATGCACATATAAACACATCATTATCCTGGAACAGTCCGAAGGTTTTCTTGATTAGATGAGTTTAGTTTCACATTTATAATGATAATATGATATAATATGTTCTGAAGTGTTTTGCTTCTATTTGGAGAATTACTCAAGAGGCTGAAGAGGTACGCTTGGAAAGTGTATAGGTGGGTAAAACCGCGCATGGGTTCGAATCCCATATTCTCCTTAAAATATTTCTTTAGGATTTACTTATCAAGAAGATTTAATGGAAATTTTTTTATTTACCCATAAATTTGCCCCTTTTCATTTTAAGGAGTTAATATTTTGACGGAAATTATAACTGCAGCCATTACTTCAGTAATTGGTGCAATTATTTCTTTTTTTGTTCTAAGGATACAATTAAGAGAGGAGAAAGTGGCTTTCCTGTCTTTTGAAGAACGATATTCTAAGATAAAAAATATGGGAGATACTTCTGCGTTTAATGTATCCATATACAGAATTACTCCCAATCTAGATAAAAAAGATTCTATTGTGTCCCTTATTCATAACATTAGGACTATAAAAGTAAATGAAGAAGTTAAGCTAAATAACTCCGAGGATAATCTTCCCATTGGACACAATGACTATTATATTTTGCAGTTCCTTTGCTTAAACGGAAAATACTATCATCAAATATATCAAATAAATACTGGACGTGGTGATGCGGGAGAGCTAAGAATACCAATTAAAGTCTCTATGAAAAAAACGTTCCCAACTTATTCAATAGATAAGGAAAAATTTTTCATACCAAGGAAGATAAGAAAGCTTACAAAAAGAGTAAAGCGATTAGAAAAAGAATCCTAGTTAGTATTAACTAGGATTCTTTTTCTAAAGACTACTAATTTTATCAAATCCCTTATTTTCAATCTCCCTAAATAAATGTCTATAAGTTCTCTAACAAAGTGGCCTAATACTTTTGCAGTAACATATTCTCCTTCTGCATTGGATTTCTGAAGAAGAATCATTCAAAAATCACAAAAACGGAACCTTGACATCGAGGTTCCATTTTTTATTACGACTTTTAGCTGGTTGAGCAAAGCGAAACATAAAACCACCCGTTGAACGGGTGGCTGGTAAGGCTTATAGCCTCCATTTCTTTCTCCTAGTATAATTAGAGTGTTCAGGCTCAAAAAGAAGGAGAAAGAAATGGCAAAAACTAGCTACAGCTTATCACATACCAAATGGATGTGCAAATATCATATCGTTTTTACTCCAAAGTATAGACGAAAAGTGATTTATAATAATGTTCGTTCAGACTTTCATGATTTATCGGTAGCTTTTTCAAAACAATTGCTTTTGATGATCCCTGCCAGATTCGAACTGGCGATTCAGACTTAGGAGGTCCGGGTTATATCCAATTTAACTAAGGGATCAGAAGACTCCTTCAAGGAGCCAGAGATTAATTTTTGTCTGCTTCAAAGACGATTCCAGCGCTTTGGCGCATCATATAACTTGTTTCTGAAACATCTTGGGCTAGTTGATGCAAAGATTTATAAAGTGCATGCGCGGCTGGCGTTGACTTCGTTTCGATAATTTCAGCGAAGTGGAGTGCCTCATCGTAGAGAGAGTGTTTTGGAGGGGTGATTTTAAGGACTTCCTTGCTGCCATCATATTTGATAAATTTGGCAGAGGTAATTGCATGAACACCATCCAAAATTAAAGTACCTTGGTCTGTATAAATCTCGGATGAAAGATAGCTTGTTAGATTTCCAGCGCATTTGATAGCGACTTTAAAATCCCCATAGTCTAGGCTACCAATACCAGAAATATCTACACCACTCGGTAAAATTACGGCATCATAGCAGGCAGATTGCGGTTTATCAAACCAGTAGATAGCTGCATAGAGCAAATAAACGCCTAAGTCAGCAAGCAACCCACCAGAAAATTTACTGTTAAATTTATTAGGAAGTTTCCCAGCTAAGAGAGCAGGCATTTTAGAAGAATATTTTGAATAGGTAAAATCAGCGCCCACTATTTTTTTGTCCGCTAAGAACAAGTTGATTGTCTCAAAAGATGCTTCATGGATGTTTCGTGCAGCTTCAAAAAAGAGAACATTATTTTCATCTGAAAGCCTAATGATTTCAGAGAGTTCTTGCGGATTTGAAAAAGCTGGTTTTTCTACAATAATATTCTTTCCAGCTAAAATTGCTGCTTTGGCTTGCTCAAAGTGGATAGCGTTAGGACTTGCAATGTAGACAATGTCCAAATCATGCTTAAAAAAATCATCTAAGTCATCATAAAGTTCAACGTCATCAAAGTCCTCAGTAAACGACACTGCACTTTCAAGATTACGCGAGTAAACAGCTTCAAGGCTATATTTTTTTGTGAGGTGGGCCGCTTCTACAAAAGAACTGCTAATCCACCCTGTACCGATAATTCCAAGTTTAAGCATCATACTCCATTTCCTATCTGAAATTTACTAAATCTATTATAGCAAATTTTTTCGTAAAACTCATGTAAAATTTGTGATGCTGAATATGAAAAGTATCTTTTTAATTTCAAGGGATACAGGAGAGAAGCAATTATTGAGAATGTCACTTTTCATTGGAACTTGAATGATAATGATAATAGTATATAGCGCATATGAAAACGAATAGGATTTTGGGAGGCGTTTCAAAACTGAATGAACTTTAGTTTTGTGATAAAATTAAGTGGAATAACACAATATCCGTGAAGAGAAACTAGAGTGGATATGTAAAGTATGGAGAAATGATTTTGAAAAAACCATTGATTATCGGTGTGACAGGGGGATCAGCAAGTGGAAAAACCAGCGTCTCCCATGCTATTTTATCTATGTTTAAGGATGAAAAGATTGCTATGATTGAGCATGACAGTTACTATAAAGATCAATCACAGCTGACATTTGAAGAACGTACAAAAACAAACTATGATCATCCATTAGCCTTTGATACGGACTATCTGATTGCTCAGTTGAAAGAGCTGCAAAATGGGCGTGCCGTTGATATTCCGACCTATGATTATGCCAAGCACACACGAAGTGAAAAAACTTATCGTCAAGAACCTGTAGATGTCTTGATTGTAGAAGGAATCTTGGTTTTAGAAAATGAAAAGTTACGTAATTTGATGGATATTAAAGTCTTTGTAGATACGGATGATGATGTGCGTATTATTCGTCGTATTCGTCGTGATATTGAGGAACGCGGCAGAACTTTAGATTCTGTAATCACGCAATACATGACAGCTGTTAAACCAATGTATCACCAGTTTATTGAACCAACCAAACGTTATGCTGATGTGATTATTCCAGAAGGCGTGTCAAATACTGTCGGAGTAGATATTTTAACGACTAAGATAGCAAGTATTTTACATGAAGAATAATATAGAAACAGTTGGAAGACTTTCTTTTTATTAATGACAATTACTGGCTGGAAGGATTTTACCTAAAGTGCTGCTTATCTTAGTAGGGTTTGGTACAGTTGTAAATCAAATGCTATAGAATAAAAGATGTGAAATACAATACGATATTTCACATCTTTTTTTGAGGTGAATATTATGGTATTTACTTTGTTCTTAAATTGCCAATCGTCTTGAAAAAGTTTCCTTTATTGAATAGATTTTATTGAAAATAACTATTTTTATCATAAATGATTGTTTAAATAGCTATAAAATGGCAACTTTTTATACTTGAAACTTTCTAACTAAAACATGATAATATTATTGTCGGCATTGCTCAATCAGAGATAAAATTACTGAATTGTATTTATACTTTCATCACTTAAACCTTAAGAATGGATGACACCATATGCTTCTAGAGTTGCTCATTTATTCTTTTTGTAGAAATAGAAAGGAGAAAAATGAAAAAAGCAAAACTCTTTAATTCTGCTAAAGCAGGATGCCCAACATATTACAGTTGGAGTACAACTGGATTGGTAAAATAATTATCGGAAATAAGCAACATTACATTTTCATTTATAAACATTGTCATTTGTCAAGAAAACTTCCCTTTTTGGGTATAATGGGAGTAGGTATGACGTTCTAGAGAGACTTTTTGAACATCTGCGAGAAATGGCGCATATCTACACAAAGAAGGCTGTCAAAGGAATACAGATGTTGTCGGTAAATAGGTTGCTGGTGCTGATATGGTGTATGATGGATTGTATATATAATTTAACAACATCTTATTGTTTCTAAATGCAGTGTGATTGTTTAGCGGGCTCTATTATATAAAATAGAGCTTTTACTGTGGGCGGCACCATAGTCGATTGTCAAGGTATTAAGCAGGTTGTCTTTTAAAAATAAGTCTATGTTTGTTGAGAATGTTTCAGCTTCTTAAAACGGAGTGGGGGCTGGAAATGGTTTTTCAAAACTCGGTTAATTAAGAAATAACTGCTTCTTATGGACATGCATTCAAGCAGGTTCCAAAAGATAATAAGTGGACAATGCTTTGTGATAGGGCGAATAATCTGGCTACTCTCATGGTTCTCGGAGTCGGTTGGAGGTAAGCTTAGCCTTGCGTTGACAAAGCTGAGTAAATATAAAAAACGATAAGATAGTCCTGAGTCTTTGGAGGATTCTTTGATTTCTGGCCGTTTAATCAAGCTTATCACGGTCGAAATTTCACGTTTCATTTTGCAGTTTCAGCAATTGCATCCTAATATCCAAAAAAACGTTTACATAAGTAGGCATTTTTTGTGACTTTGTGATATAATCAATAATGAAATTCTAAAAATAGTAAAAGGAAGAATTATGGAACTCTTTGAATCGCTCAAACAAAAAATTTCTGGCAAAGGTCTACAAATTGTCTTTCCAGAGGGAACCGATGCACGTGTTCTCGGCGCTGCTAACCGTCTCTATGCAGACAAGCTCATTACGCCCGTGTTTATTGGGAATATTTCGGAAGTAACAGGGACTTTGATTTCTCGTGGGATTAATCCAGAAGGTTTCCAAATCTACGATCCGTTGAACTGTAGTCGTTTTGAAAAGATGGTGGAAATTTTTATTGAACGTCGTAAGGGTAAGGTGACTGAGGAGCAGGCGCGTGAAATTTTGAAAGACCCAAATTATTTTGGAACAATGCTTGTTCACATGGGAATCGCAGATGGTATGGTTTCAGGAGCAGTTCACTCAACGGCAGATACTGTACGTCCAGCTTTGCAAATCATCAAGACGAAACCAGGGGTGAAGTCTGTATCCGGTGCCTTTATCATGGTTCGTGGTCGCGATGATAATGAAAAATATATCTTCGGAGACTGTGCGATTAATATTAATCCAGATGCGAACACTTTGGCAGATATTGCTGTTGCTTCGGCAGAAACAGCAAAACTTTTCAATATTGAGCCAAAAGTTGCGATGCTTTCATTCTCAACAAAAGGTTCAGGGAAGTCAGATGATGTGACGAAAGTAGTTGAAGCAACCGCTCTCGTAAAAGAAGCACATCCAGAAATTGATGTTGATGGTGAACTGCAGTTTGATGCGGCTTTCTCCCCTGCTGTAGCACGACAAAAAGCACCAGAAAGTTCAGTTGCTGGCCATTCAAATGTCTTCATCTTCCCAGATATCCAATCTGGGAATATCGGCTATAAAATTGCGCAACGCTTGGGGAACTTTGAAGCGATTGGTCCAATCTTGCAAGGCTTGAATGCACCAATCTCTGACCTTTCTCGTGGAAGTAATGAGGAAGATGTTTATAAACTTGCCATCATTACAGCAGCGCAAGCACTCAAATAACACAGAAGCATTCAAAAAATCATGACGCTGTCGTGATTNGCAGCGCAAGCACTCAAATAACACAGAAGCATTCAAAAAATCATGACGCTGTCGTGATTTTTTATTATCATTCTTTCTGCTTTAGCAGATTAGAATGATAATACGCAAGGAGCGCAGCGAGTGGTGAACCACTTGTACATTCTTTCTGCTTTAGCAGATTAGAATGATAATACGCAAGGAGCGCAGCGAGTGGTGAACCACTTGTCCATTCTTTCTGCTTTAGCAGATTAGAATGATAATACGCAAGGCGCGCAGCGAGTGGTGCCTCACTTGTGCATTCTTCTTAGAGAAAGAAGTGGGGTCTAAGCCTTATGCTCTTATTTGAAATATGCTGCTTTAGTATTAGTTTAAGCTTATAGTTATAAAATACAGTCATTAAAACAACGGAGAAAAGATGAAACGAGCGAAAATTTGTGCCTTAATTGGGAGTGTTTTTACGACCCTTATTGCTGTATTAATGATGTTTGCCTTTATTCGATTCATAGTTAACTGGGAGGTCAAAGACTTAGAAGTGACCTTGTCTATTGCGGGGCATAGTGGGATCTTTTTGCTGAAACTCTTTGCCTTAATCCTTGTTATTGTCATGTCCATTATGATTGTAAATTGGGTTGCTTTTATTCGTATGGATCGTCCAACTGGTGGAATATGGCAGTTTTACCAGTTGATTATTGGCAGCTTTTATATTTTGGTTTCACTTGTGGACTTGCATGTTATGGTAGTTACTTTACCGTTAGGACTGTGCTTTGTCTTGTCTTTTATTTTAGCCCGTATGGACAGTGTATGAGAGCTTATCGTAGTAAGCTCTCTTTTCCTTTATGGTTAATACCAAAAATAAACAAAATTTTGGTATAATAACTAAGTTAATACTAAAAATTAGGAGGAATTTTTATGTTTGAGCTTCAAACTAAGCTTAAAGATGAATTCGGTATAAAATTTGCCGATGAAGAGTTATTAGAAATAGCTTTTACTCACTCGAGCTACACGAATGAAGAACGCCTCCCAAAGGTTGCAAACAATGAACGTTTGGAGTTTTTGGGAGACGTCGCACTGTCTTTAATCATCTCAGAATATCTTTACCGTACTTATCCAGATAAACTTGAAGGTGAATTATCGAAGATGCGTTCTAGCATTGTCCGCACAGAATCTTTAGCTAACTTTTCGCGTCAGTGTGAATTTGGTCGTTTTTTACGCCTAGGAAATGGTGAAGAAAAAACAGGTGGCCGTAATCGTGACACAAATCTGGAAAATTTATTTGAAGCATTCCTTGGTGCTCTTTTTCTTGATGCAGGGATGGAAGAGGTAAGGCGTTTTATCAACCGTGTTGTTATCCCACATGTGAAAGCAGATGATTATTTTAAGGTAATCGATTATAAGACCACTTTACAAGAAGTCTTGCAGGCAGATGGTGAGACAGTAATTGAATATAAAATTTTGGAAGAAACTGGTCCTGCCCATGCGCGCGAATTTGTGTCCGCGGTTTACAATAATGGTGAAGAACTTGGTCGCGGGCGTGGAAAGTCAAAGAAACTTGCTGAACAAAAAGCAGCAGAAAATGCAATAAAAGGTCAAATTCATGTATCTTAAAAAAATGGAAATCGTCGGCTTCAAGTCTTTTGCCGACCGTACAAAAATCGAATTTGATCAGGGAGTCACAGCGGTTGTAGGACCTAACGGGTCAGGAAAGTCAAACATTGTTGAGGCATTACGCTGGACTTTGGGAGAACAGTCTGCCAAGTCGCTTCGTGGTGGAAAAATGCCTGATGTCATTTTTTCTGGAACGGCTAAAAGAAAAGCTTTGAATTACACAGAAGTCATTGTCACTTTTGATAATTCAGATCAATACCTTGTTGGCTATGAAGAAGAAAGCGAAGTAACAATTACAAGGCGCTTGTATCGCAATGGGGATTCTGAGTTTTTAATCAACGGACGAAAATGTCGTTTGAAAGATATTCATGAGCTTTTTACGGATACAGGCTTAGGGCGGGACTCGCTTTCCATCATTTCTCAAGGACGTATCGAATCAGTTTTTAACTCTAAACCAGAAGAGCGGCGTGCCATCTTTGAGGAAGCAGCAGGAGTACTTAAATATAAGACCCGCCGCACTGAGACAGAAAGCAAACTAAAGGCGACACAAGATAATCTTGACCGTTTAGAAGATATCATCTTTGAGCTGAATGGCCAGTTGACGCCTCTCCGTGCACAACGTGATGTTGCATTGCGCTTTCAAGATTTAGAGGCAGAGCGTTCAGAGCTAGCTCTTTCTGTCCTTGTTGCTCAGCTTTTAGATGAAAAAGAAAAATACGAAAAAGCTAAGAGTGACCTTAGTAAAACCGAGTTGGAGCTGGAAAGATTAAAGGGGCAGCAAAACAACTATGAATCAGAGCTTGTTCAGCTGAAAAAATCACGTTTGAAAGTAGAGAGCGAGCAAGAAAAACTTCAGCATAATAGCTTGACTTTAACTGAGCTAAAAGCAGAACTGCAACATAAAATAGAGGTTTTTGACTTACAAAAATCAACTTCTGAAAAGTCAGAAGCAGAGCGGAAAAGTCGGATAGATGAGCTGGGTGTGAAACTCCTTGAAGTAACAAACAAAAGGAAAGAAGCCGAGCAGAAAAAAACACACTTGAAAGACCAGGAAGTTAAAGCTCAGGTTCAACTCCAACAGTTAGAAAAAGAGCTGGCACGTTTTTCTGAAAATCCAGAAAGCTTGTCTGAACGTCTTCGTGAAGATTATTTGAAACTCGTACATCACGAAGCCGAGCTCTCCAATCAACTGACTAAAAATAAGGTGGAATTTGAAAATATTTCACGTCGTCTCATGGAATCCGATGAACATGCACGAGAAAATACGGAAAAGTTCCAAGCTGTGTCTGCAGAATTAACCCAAATTGAGAAATCGTTGAGCGATTTAACTCAGCTTATAAATCTTTTAGAAAAAGAATTGGAAGAAAAGTCCGAAGAAGAAGCACAGCATGCTGAAAATGAACGTCACGTGCAGAACATCATGTATGACCAGATGCAACAGCTGAGTAAATACAAGGCTAATCTGGCAAGTATGGAAAATATCCGTGAGAGTCACAGTAACTTCTTTCAAGGGGTTCGTGCCGTAATGACACAAGCTTCAAACCTAGGTGGGATAGTTGGAGTTGTTGCGGAACTGCTGACTTTTGATAAGAAATATACGACGGCTATTGATATTGCCTTGGGGGCTGGAAGTCAAAATATTATTGTTGAAGACGAAGGGGCAGCGAAGGCAGCCATTGCCTACTTACGTGAAAAACGTTTAGGACGTGCCACTTTCCTGCCTTTGACAACGATTAAACCACGTGAATTTCGTAATTATGAGCGCCTAATAAATATGGAAGGCTTTATTGATACAGCCTTAAATCTTGTTCATTTTGAGCCGCGCTTACAGCGCGCTATGTCCAGTTTACTAGCAACCACAGCAATTGTTGATACAGCAGAACATGCCAGTCAAATTGCAAGAGCGATGAACTACACGATTCGCATTGTAACTTTAGACGGCACGCAGATTAATCCAGGAGGTTCTTACTCAGGAGGAGCGGCAAAGCGTAACAATACAACTTTTACAAGTACAGAAATTGAACACTTGACTGAAGTTATCGCCTTAGCAGAAAGTAAGCTCAAAGCAGTGGAGAGCAAGTTGCAAAAACAGCAAGCTGTGAGACAAAATTTGCGAAATCATGTGGCGGAGTTGCGTTCAGATATTCAAGAAAAACGCCTGTCTGAGCAAGCGTTACAACTGCAGCTCAAACAACTGTCAGAGCGAAAATCAGACCTTGCAACCTTGGTGGCTGGAGCTGAGAGTACAGAATCACACCAAGTACTGCAAGAACTGACAGAAGAAAATGAAAAAATTTCACTGGAGTTGAAAAAAATTGATGAAGAAAAGCAAGCTCTGGATGGTCAGCTAGAGGATGTAAAATCAAGCAGTCAAAGTTTCAATGCGCTTAAGACAGAAAAAAGCAATGCTTATCATGAGAGTAAAATGTTACTTTCAAACCTAAAAAATGAATTGCGCTTTGTGCAAACGGAGTTTGACCGCTTGAGCGAAGAGCAAGTTCTTGTTCAATCAGAGATGACTAAGCTGGAAGCTGCAAACTCAACTCAGATTGATGAAGAAAGCCGTAATCGCTATGCCAAGAGACTGGAGGAAGCAGAAGCAAAACTTCAGGAATGCAATGTGACATTGGTCAGCTTACGCTTTGAACGCGAGGATTTACAAGCTCAAATGGAGGAGCTAGAAGAACAAAATCATGAGTTACTTGAACAAAACCAAGCTCTTAATAATCAAAAAGCGCGTTTAGAAGTAAAAATTGAACAGGCAGAAAAGCTTTTAAAAAATCGTCAAAACATACTTTTTACTGAATATGAGATGAGTTTTGATGAGGCAAAAGCAAAAGCTAATTCACTTGATAACCTAGCCGAGTCAGAGCACCAACTTCGCCAGCTTGAACGTCAAATCCGTGCACTAGGTCCAATTAATCTGGATGCTATTACGCAATTTGAAGAAGTAAACAAGCGTCACACCTTTTTAAGTGGGCAGAAAGATGATCTTCTGGAGGCGAAAGACTTGCTTCTTGGAACGATCCAAGAGATGAACGAAGAAGTTGAAATTCGTTTCAAATCAACCTTTGAGCAGATTAGAGAAAGTTTTCAACTGACTTTTTCACAAATGTTTGTGGGCGGAGAGGCAAACCTAGAGCTGACCAGCACGAACTTACTTGAAGCTGGTGTAGAGATTAAAGTGCAACCACCGGGTAAAAAATTAGCAAGTCTCAACCTTATGTCGGGTGGCGAAAAGGCTCTGACAGCCTTGGCCTTAATTTTTGCTATCTTGCGTGTCAGAACCGTTCCTTTTGTCGTTCTAGATGAGGTTGAAGCAGCTTTAGATGAGGCGAATGTAAAACGTTTTGGTGATTATATGAATCATTTTGATAACTCTAATCAATTTATTGTCGTCACACATCGTCGAGGGACAATGGCAGCAGCTGGTACGATGTACGGTGTAACAATGGCGGATGCAGGTGTCTCCAAAGTTATTTCTGTGCGCTTAGAGGATGATATTTAGTAGAAAATGGGTAGGTCATAAAAAACTTAAGCTTAACTCAAGACTCATCTGGTAAAATTATTCCTAATGTAAAAAAAGGAATCTACTCTTGTGCAAATAAAAAATAAATTGAGGTTAACCTTGAAAAAATTATTCAACAGTTTTAATACACGGCTAGGTTTAGTTTGCTGGTCGACCTTCTTTATTTGGGTCAAAACCATGATTGCTTATTTCTCTGTTTTTAAGGGATTAAACTCTTCAAAGCTTTCAGATTATTTGTTAGTCATTGTTAATCCGATAGGCTTCACAGCAATTTTCTTTAGTTTAGTATTGTTTGTCAAAAGGAAGCAACTTTTCTATTTGGGTCTGTTCCTTATGAACCTTATCGGGAACCTGCTCGTTTATGGGAATGTTCTCTATTACCGAGAATTTTCGGATTTTCTTACTTTAAATACACTGACAGGTGGAGCAGGTATGGTAGGTAAAGGTTTTGACCTGGGAGCAATTGCTGTTTCATGGGTTGACCTTGTTTTCTGGATTGACCTTGTCCTGATCCTCATCCTTTTCCTTACGAAAAAGATTAAAATGGATGAACGACGTCCAACAACGCTCTATGCTTTTAAAATTTTCAGCGTATCTGTGATGATTTTCGGCTTGAACTTCTGGATGGCAGACTTGACAGAACATCGCTTAGTTTCACGCCAAGCGCAATATGATGCGACTTATATTGTACGTTATCTGGGTTTGGGTCCATGGTTAGCAACAAACAGTTGGTATACGCATGTATCTAATGAAACGCGAGCCATGGCCTCAAAAACTGACTTCACTAAGGTTCAAAATTATATCCAAGAAGAACGCTATCTTGCCCCCAACGATGAAATGTTCGGTATTGCTAAAAATCGCAATGTCATTGTAATTCATCTTGAGTCCCTGCAGCAAGATGTCATCAATATGAAAGTAAACGGTGAAGAAGTTACACCTTTCCTGAATTCACTTTATAACAATAATCCTTCTGTTTATTCTTTCTCTAATTTCTTCAATCAAGTTGGACAAGGGAAAACATCAGATGCGGAAACAATGCTTGAAACGTCTACATTTGGCTTAGCCTCAGGTTCACTTTTTTCAAGTCTGGGCAGCACACAGACCTTCCAAGCCATGCCGGCCATCTTGCAGCAAAAAGAGGGTTACTCTAGTGCAGTCTTCCACGGAAACGTTGGGTCCTTCTACAGCCGTAACAATGTTTACCGCAATATGGGTTATCAAAATTTCTTTGACCAATCTTTCTTTAATCTCACACCGGATAACTCAACGGCTTGGGGCGTAAAGGACAAGTATTTCTTTAAGGATTCTATTCCGTATCTTGAACAGTTACAACAACCTTTTTATGTGAAATATCTGACTGTTACGAATCACACGCCTTACACAGGGCTGAAAGATTTTGAAATAAATCCGAAACTTTTAGAGGGAGGATCTGGCAACTCAGTTGTTGATAATTACTTTGTAACTGCAAATTATTTAGATTCATCAGTTAAAGATTTCTTTGATTATTTGAAAAAATCAGGACTTTATGAAAAATCGATCATTGTCCTTTATGGCGATCACTATGGTATTTCTGGTTCAGATACAAAATACTATGCACCATTTATTGGTAAAAATGCAGAAGACTGGACAGAGTACGATAACACAATGATGCAGCGTACACCATTCATGATTGATATTCCGGGACAAACAACAGGACATATCAGTGATGAGTACATCGGTGAAATTGACGTTATGCCAACCTTGGAACACTTGTTAGGAATTTCAACCAAGGATTATATCCAGTTTGGTCAGGATGCATTTGCACCAAATCGTGAGCAATTTGTAGCGCTTCGAAATCGTGGTTTTGTTACGCCTACAATCACTAAGTCAAGTGCAACAAGTTCTGTTTATCATGATACAAAAACAGGAGAAGTTTTGACGCTGACAGAGCAGCAACAAAAGTATGTGGACAGTATTCAGGAAAAAGTTAATCAGATGTTAGACATGTCTGATACTTTCAATACGGAAGACTTGCTGCGCTTCTATACGCCACCAGGATTTGAACCGGTGCAACCAGGAAGCTTTAGTTATGGCGTAAACTCAACACGGGAACGTTTGAGAAAGGAACAAGATGTGCTGAAAGCACGTTCGACATCTCTTCTGTCAGAAAATCAGGGCGTTTCTTCTGTGAATCTCTTTAATGATCCTGTATTGGCAGCTCAAAAAGCACAGGAAGAAGCTGAAGCAGTGAAAAATGCGGAAAAGAACGGCACAAATAGAGCATCTTCCACAGCTAAAAAAGTTGAGAAAGGAAAGTAAACTTTTATGAAATCAGGATATTTTCAGCCTTTGACAAATGCTTATAAAATAGCTTGGATATGGTGGGTTATTCTTCTTTCTTTCCAGCAAGTGCTTTTCTATGAAAATAATCTTCGGACAAATTGGTTTCAAATCTCTATCCTTGTCTTTCTAGTTT
This sequence comes from Lactococcus garvieae, assembly GCF_016758115.1. Classification (GTDB taxonomy): domain Bacteria; phylum Bacillota; class Bacilli; order Lactobacillales; family Streptococcaceae; genus Lactococcus; species Lactococcus muris. Next base: position 13,226 of record NZ_WIVG01000015.1, on the reverse strand, counting down.
TTGCCTTTTACTTTTTAGTGAGGCAGCGTCGTTTTTTTGCTGCAGAGGATGCCTTGCATTTTTCTCGGGATTTTCGATTAGGAATGCTCAAAATAGATTTCGCTTACATGAGCTCCGTTAAAGTTACGCCAAGAACGCTTCGATTTATTTATATTGGCAAGGAATATCAGTTTGTTGTATTGGGAAAATCCAATCAACTTATACAAAATGTACTAAAGGAAAATAAAGTTGAATACACTACATCAGCACTTAAAAGATCCGAAAAAGTTTAAGATTTTTTGGTCAATTATTTTTGGCCTTCTTTGGCTCGGAACAAATATTTATGTAATCATGGAAACGCCCGCTTGGAATGAGAAGTATATTACAGCTTTCATTTTAGGGAATGTTTGCATGTTTATCGCAGCAGCCTACATGGTTTTCGTTTATCGCTCATTCAAAAAAATAGCCACTCTGACAGAAAATAAACTCCAACGTTACTATAAAATGTCAATGTGGATTTTAGGTCTTGCAGTATTGCTCGTTCCTTTTTTCTTTATTATTCATGTCCCTGACACGGCACATGACTGGGATTTCTTTGTCGTTTTGAGAAACACCCTTTACTTGGGCGGCCGTTCCTTTATAAATCTGCCAATGACAGAAAACCAACTTTTGTATTTCTTGCGCTATCCTAATAATCAATTTTTCGGGATAATTTATAATACGATTTTTGCCCCTTTTAGGAGCTATTCTTCTCTTATTTTAGCGACAACAGCTGTAGCAGCAGTTCTTACGAGCCTTTCTGTCTTAGGTGGTTCACTCTTGATTAAAAAGATATCCACTATTAAAATGGCTCTGCTCTATAATTTGGTTGCCTTTGGATTTTTCCCTTTTTACATCTACGGTGCCCAGCTCTATACCGATACCGCTACCTTGCCTTTTGTTATTTTCGGTTTGCTTTTCATGGTTTATGCCCTTAAAGCAGAAAAAACAAGCAAGATGATTATGTGGTGGATTGCTGCTTGCTTAGTTGTATTTCTAGGATTTAGTATAAAGCCAACAGTTTTCATTCCGATGATTGCTGTCTTCTGTTTCCTCATCCTTAATCGCAAATGGAAGAAGCTCCTTATCATGCTGCCTATTGCAGCACTTCTTTTTGTTGGTGTTCACCAAGGGGTTAAGTCTGTTGTTTCCTCAGACCCAGCATTTTCAGAGTCAGCCAATGATCGCTACAATTTGCCGATGATTCATTGGATTACAATGTCCTTTGATCCCATCAATAAATACGGTGGCTTTAATCCAGACGTTTTGGCTTATTCCCAATCATTTACAGATGTAGAATCTAAGAAAGAGGGGATTGTACAACGACTTAAAAATAATCTGAGAGAGATGAGCGTTTTTGATATTCTATTACAGCTCTGGCGTAAGATTATGTATACATGGTTTAATGGTGATCTGAGTAGCTTCTTTTACACCTATCGTCATTCTAATCCCTTTGTTTTTCGTTACTTTGACTGGACAAGTTTTGCTCCAGAAGAAGGCAATATCACGGGCTGGTTATTGCTCAAAGCGGCTCAAACCCTTTATTGGCTGGCTATTGTTCCACTTATGTGGTATGAAATCTTTTTGGGCATCTTCAAAAAACATAAAACAGAGTGGTTTATTGTTGGACTTTCAATGGTAGGTCTTACAGGTTTTCTCTTGCTTTGGGAAGCTAACTCACGTTACCTTTATAACTTTGCGCCAGTAATGCTTGTTTTAGCAACTATGGGTCTGGTTGACTTTATCAAATCTTATAGGAGGAAAAATGGACTTTCTGAATAAAAGCATGTATCGTATTTTGCTGGGGCTCTTTATTGCAGCCTTGGCGCTTATGGCTATACAGCCCTATACAGATGTGGGTTTTTTAGAACCGATTTCCGTATTATTGCTGGCTGCTTTGCTCTTTTTCCTTCTCCGTTTTGCCTATCAAAAATTCCATAAGATGAATAAAAAAGGACTGAAAATATTTATTTTCGCCTTTTTTGCAGTATTTCTCTTGTTTCAGATTATTTCTGTTACTCAGATTCACATGATGGTTTTCGGAGACCCTTGGCATATACAAGCTCAAGCGACACGCATTATGCAAGGGGATATGGTTTGGGATGTTTGGATTCGACAATATCCCAACCTTCTTCCCTTAGTTGCTCTGAACGTTGGCTTTATGAAACTTGCTCAACTGTTTCATGTGTCTTATTATGTGATTTTTTATGCTTTTAATATTTTTATTAATACGAGCATTTGGGTCTTGATGATTCGTTTTCTTTGGAAGAAAAGAGCAGCTCTCGCAGCCTTTATTGCCTTAATCATGGTCATTCTTCCAATGAATTACGATTTTCTTCTAAGAGTTGGTTACTCTGATGGTTTTGCGATTTTAGTCTTACTGATTATTGCACTTAAGTTTGATAAACTACAAAAAACAGAGACATTTGGCGTTTGGCAATTTATCAGCACAGCATTCCTATTTGCAGTAGGATACTTGGCCCGTCCAAATATTATTATTGTTTTGGTTGCTTTAGCAATACTCGGCTTGGTGGCTTTTAGTCAGCGTCAAAAATATAAAAAATTGTGGCTTTCTATTACTAAACTCCTTTTAGCTTCTCTTGTAGGAATTATTTTAGCCATGGGCGTAACCCGTGGTTTGGCGAGCGTGATGCAATACGATCTCAAAGGTCCGGATGTTTTTCCAACCATCAACTGGATTTATGAAGCTCTTAATACGGATTCGATGGGAACTTGGACTCCTGCCGACCGTGACTATACGCTCAATCACTTTGGTTTCGAGACAGCAAAAGATGCAAATATTGCGGGAATAAAAGAGAGAATCGCATATTTGGGACAGAAGCCTTGGATGATTCCGGTGCTTCTCCTTGGAAAATTTGGGCAGCTGTGGTCTTGCGGAACATTTGCCACAGCAACAGATTATCAACTTTTCTCTGGTCACTATAACTGGACAAGAGGTCCGGGTTGGCTGATTGATAATATCGGTGCTGTTAATATCTTTATTTCAACCTATGCCAAAGCACTTATGTCTATTTTCCTTCTGGCCATTGTTTATCGTCTTTGGAAATCAAAAGAGGAAGAAATCTCGGTTTTCTCCCTCTCTATTTTGACGACGATGGGGATTACGCTCTTTCATACTTTACTTTGGGAAGTGAAACCGCGTTATCAATTTATGACAATTGCGTTGATTATACTTGCTGCTGCACTGAGTTTTGATAAGATTTTTTCTGAAAAAGCACTATTTAAACCTGAAAAAGGGAAGAAGAAGCTTTTAAAAATAGCTTATCCAGTGCTGTCACTTTTGTCATTGGGATTGATGCTCACCTTAATGCAGGTGCAACCTAAGCAGAAGATTACTGTCAATGCGCAACAACATTCCCTAAACCACTTTGGTTACAGTAAGGGGAGCATTGAACTTGGTGCAGGGGAAAGTATTTCTCAACCTTTTGAGCTCGCTACCTTTGCCAATCATATTGATTTCAAATCCTATGCAACTATGGAAATGAAGCTGATTATTGAGAAAAAGGAAGCAGGTGGGTGGAAAAAAGTGGCTGAGCAAGCCATACTTCCAGAAGATGCGATAACTGTGTTAAGAGCAGACATGACTGCTGGTCAGTACCGCATGCAGGTTCAAAATATACAAAAAGTTCCTGTTACCATGTCTCTGATGACCAATACTGAAAATTTGGATTATCCTTATTTGATTGAGCTTCCTAACGATAAGCAAGCTTCATTTGGATTTTCTATCTCGCAAAGGCAGCCTAAGACAAAATTCCCAATGGGATTGATTTTCGGCTTTGCTGTGATTTATTTACTGGGCTATTTCGTTGTCCTAGCTGTGGTAAAAGATGATGAGTAAACTCTTTCTGAAAAAAGTTCTTCTGCCCTGCTTAGCTGCAGTGGCAGCTTTTCTTATCGTGGATAACAATGCTCAATTCTATCAGGAGCCCTTGGGCATTATTGAAGAAGTAAAGCATGTTGGAAAGACAACATTAGATGATAATTTTGGTAACAAGGACACAGAGATACAGCAAAACCTTACGGTTAAACTGCTCAATACAGCTCAAAAAAATGAAATTTTACATTTACAAAATATCACAAATCAGTCTCAGGTAACAGGACAAATTTTTCGTAAAAATCAAAAAATTCTTCTACGAAAAAGCGCAGGTAAAATGCAAATTGTCGGACAAAAACGTGATGCGGTTATTGTAAGTTTAGCAGTACTTTTTATTGGATTACTGCTAAGTTTTATTCGCTGGCGTGCTTCTCTATTTTTAACTGTTTCGCTCGCATTAAACCTCCTTTACTTTGTCTTGGCTCTTGCTGCTGACATTCATTTTACTTCTGTCAATGCTCTGATTATCTTTTCTTGTTTAGCTTTTCTTTTCGTATTCAGTTCTTTGAGCTTTGTACTGGGCTTTACACGGCAGATGTTCCTTACCTTATTAACAACCCTTTTAACAAGCCTCTTAACTTTCTTATTGACATTTTCTGTTTTGAAGGCCACAGGAAATTCAGGTGTACATTTTGAAAATATGAGCTATGTGACACAGAACCCTATCCTGTTTTTCTTTGTCGGAGCAATCATAAGTGTACTCGGAGCAATTATGGATGGTACAGGAGATATTGTCGCAGGTTTATTTGGTCTTTATCGTCAAAACAAAGCCCATGATATTAACATGACCCAGAAGGATTATGTAAAGTCAGGAATGGAAATTGGGAAAGAAATTATCGGGACATTAACTAATGTTCTATTTATGATTTTTATGGCAGAAACGATTCCGATGACCTTGCTCTTATTGAGAAACGGCAACACATGGATTTATATTGCTGGAACGGCGCTTAATTTGGGGCTCTTACAGACGATTATCTCTGCTATCGGCATTGTCCTTGCAGTCCCAATTACGGCTTTTGTGACAAGTTTTGCTTTAAGAAGGGAGACAATAAAATGAATAGTTTAATGGTTCTCTTTCTCATTTTGGCACTTTTGCTTGTCCTCGTTTCTGGATGGGAAGGGCTGCGTAACCTTTTCGGATTATTTATCAACTTTGCTCTGATTTTTCTTATGATAACGCTCCTGTCATGGGGGGCGAATACATTTATTCTTTTATGTGTTGCATCTGTCTTAATTTTAGCAGTGGCTATCTATATGTCTTCAGATGACAACAGGGTGACCAATATTTCTTTCAAAGCAAGTCTTATTGTTGTTTTTACGCTGATGATTTTAGCTATTCTTGTCCAATATTTGGGTAATCTCCAAGGCTTTGCAATTGAGGATACGGAAGAACTCGAGGAACTGTCTTTGGCTATTGGTTTGAATTTTTCCAATGTTGCAATTGTGGTTATGGTTATTTCGATGTTAGGGGCAGTAGCAGAGGCAGCTATGGCACTTGTTGCTAGTTTATCTGAAGTTGTCGAACAAGATGCGCAGATGTCACTGGCCCAGTTTAAAGAACAACGCTTTATAATTTCTCAACAAATCCTTGGCACTGCTGTAAATACATTGTTTTTTGGATTATTAGGTTCATCACTTAGTCTTATCCTTTGGTTTGTAAGACTTCATTATAGCTTTGCAGAAATAATAAATTCCAAACTGCTTCTGGCGGACATGGCCGCAATGCTCTTAGGAATGATAGGGATACTTTTTGCGATTTTCTTGTCGGGATATTTTGTGGAAAAAGAATTTGAAAAAATGCATGAAGGAGTATAAAAAGGTGACTCATTCATGTTGAACTCCTAGCTTTTTTGTGTGAGATGAAAAAGGAAGTGCAAGGGAGAAATGTAATTTTGGAAATATTTACGAAAAAATAAAGAAATCATATTGCAAAGCATTAAACTTTTTGATATATTATATATATGAATAAGAATTTATTAGATGGGATTGCGGATCGGTTACATATCAAAGGCCTGAATCCCTTGCTTTCTCTCATCATATGGGAATCACTTTTGCTGTTAGTCTTGCTTATTGCAGTACTGTTTGTTATATCACTGATTTAAAAGAAAAATTTGAGCTTTTGAAGTATTTTGTGCCATTAGGGAGGATGAGCAGGAAATACATTAAGTGCACGAATGGAAAGATATTATAAAATGAAAAATCATACCTCTTAAATGTTTACTCAAGAGGTATGATTTTGTCTTTTTTATTTAGATTATTTTTCTAAGGCTGCAATTTTTTCTTCGAGAGCTTTGATTTCTTTTTCTAATTCCGCTTTCTGTTGAGGGTCTTCGATTGATTGAAGATCTTTTTTCATTTGTTCTAATGATTCTTTTTGATAAGTGATAAGCTCTTTTTTCTTACTTGATATTTGCTCTAGGAGCTTATTTCTATCATCCTCACTAAGCGGTTTATAATCAGGAAGTTTTTCTTTCTGAAAATGTTGAGCGAGTAAGCTTATTGGTGTTGTATTTTTATCCTTCATAAGTTTAGTCTTCCATGAGGTATCATAGCGATCCAATAAAAAACCTGCGAAAGCACCAACATCATAAGCTTCTTCCACATTTCCGGTTGATTTTCCATAACCTTTCGTCTGCTTCCCTAATGCTTGGACAGCTTGAGCAATATCATCGTCCGTCTTAAGCTGATCTGGGAAATAGGTTTGGAGAGCAGCCATTACTTCCATATACTGAGCAGATCCTTCTACGCGATCCCAATATTGTGCAGCATCAAAGTCTGCCTTGTGCTTTGCTTCATATTCTTTATAAGTTGAAAGAGCTTTGAGAACTAAAGCTTGGTCGTTAGGTTGCGCAACAGCCTTCATTAGCTCTTGGATCAATTGATAACGAAGGACTCGGGCTTCTACATTATCAAGATGTTGATCTTTTTTGGAGCCAATTTTTGCAATTTCTTCTTCAGGTAACTTGTCCCATCTCTCCTGTTCAAAGATATGGAAATTTTCATGCAAGACAAAGACCAAGGCATCGTAAGTGCCAAGATGTGGATAGCGGTTCCATGTTTTCTTATCCTTAAGTGCAGCATTATTGAGTGAGAAATACATTCCTCCGCCCTTAAGCTCCTTGCCATGTACACTATAGTTTGCATCTACTCCGAACTTTCCAAACTGTTTGCCATAGTAGCCCCAAGTCCCTGGATATTCAGAGCGGTTAACATTCATATCTTCTGCATCTTTGTCAGAAAAATCACTGATTTGCCCATCTGGAGTGATTTTCCACATCTTTTTACTGTCCGTGTCTTCTAAAACAACAGGAATCTGTGTGACGGCACTGTTAGGCCAAATTTTTTCAGCAACCTGATTATATTTTTTCAACTGTTGAGCGAAGATAGGTAAAAAGTCATTGACTGTTTCAGGTTGATTTTTATTAGCAATAAAATTAAAAGACGGTGTTTTTTCTTCTGTCTTGCTTTGTTCGGGTGCTGCTGTGCTTGATTTATTTGTGTCTCCTTTGGAACATCCTGCAAGCACTGCACTTAAGATTAAAATTCCTATTGTTGTAAAAAATTTTGCTCTGTTTTTTATCATCATTGTCTCCTTTAACGACATTTATGCGGAAATTTCCACATCATTTTTACTTGATAAACCTTTCTTTTAACCACTGTCTGACGGGTTTAGAAAAGTCTGCGTATAACTTTTTATTTTTCTCTAAGTTTTATGAACTTTCTAGTGAATCCTCCTCTCTTTTGAACTCTCTTTGCGTTGGAAAAATAAACATAAAAAGACTTCAAAAAATAAAAATTATTTATTCCTGATAAAGCTCATAAATCCTCTCCATATATTAGTACGTAAAAGAATTTGTTTTTTCACTAATTTTTCCAGAAAAATATCTTTTTCATTCCTTTTGTTTATGTGAGACGAATATGATAGAATAATAAAGCGCTTTGAAGAGGAGTTTGTAATAAAAGTTGCTATAACTGAAAAAGAATACTTGACTTTATGAAGAAGGAAAATATAAATTGAATACAACTACAATCAAACCAGAAAACTGGCGAAAGAATTTTTACCTGTTTCTAATAGGGCAACTCTTAACCGGGGTAACATCGATGATTGTCCAATATGCAATTATCTGGTATCTTACTCTCGAATCTGGTGAAGAATCTGTCCTTGCTATCGCAACCTTGGTTGGCATGCTACCGATGGCTATTCTTAGTCCTTTGGTCGGTCCCTTTATCGATCGTATAAACAAGAAATTTCTTTTAATTTTCTATGATGCCATCGTTGCTGTTATCGCCTTAGGGCTCTTTATTTATGGTATTAATCATGATGTATATCCCCTGTGGATGGTCTTTATCACTATTGGGATTCGTGCAGTGGCACAAACCGCTCAAATGCCAACCGTCCAATCTATCATGCCTACCATGGTACCTAAGCATGAAATTACTAGAGTAAACGGGCAGTTTGGGATGATTCAGTCCTTAGTTTTCATCGTTTCGCCAGGTATTGGAGCTTTCATGGTTGCTGCCTTTCCTATTCACTGGGTTATCCTACTTGATGTCATTGGTTTTATTTTAGGGGCTGGTATGCTGCTTCTGGTCAAAATTCCTGAAGTTTCTACGCAGGGGGAAAAAATTGCTGTGTTCAGAGATGCCAAAGAAGGCTTCAATATTTTAAGGGACAATAAACCGATGTGGAAGATGACACTCATCGGGGCTCTCTTCATGCTTCTCTTTATGCCAGCCATGAGTCTTTATCCTTTGGTAACGACGAAATATTTTGGTGGGACAATTGTTCATGCGGGCTGGGTAGAAGTTCTTTATGCAGCAGCGATGCTTGTCGGCTCTTTTGCTGTTGGTATCTTTGGTAAGGTTAAAGATCGGATGCCTTGGATTATCATGGCTTATCTAGTAGTAGGTTTGACCATTGGTGGCTCTGGTTTCCTCCCTGGAAATATGACGGGCTTTTGGATTTTCCTTGTCCTTAACGTTTTAGCGGGTGTTGTCGGACAGATTTTTAATACTATGAATATGGCGCTTACACAGCAGTCTTTTGAACCACAATACCTCGGGCGTGTCATGGGGATTGTTTCTGCCTTGATGAGTTTTGCTGGACCTATAGGACTTATTTTTGCAGCACCTGTTGCAGACTCTATCGGTGTCCAAAACATGCTTATCATCGCAGGCTTCGGTGGTATATTATCAGCTTTTCTCCTTTATTTCACCCCATCTGTACGAAATTACGATAAATTTTTACAGAAAAAATTAGCAGAAAAAACAAAATAATGACTTTATAAATGAAAAAACTCCTCGGGAGTTTTTTTATATTCAGAAATAGTGATTTGCTCCTAAAAATGTGCAAGCCTTATATTATTTTTTTACTTTTGATAATTATGAGATAATGATTGCAAAGTTAAAATATAATTAGAACGGAGTTTTTATGCACACAACACACACGCGCTATTCCAGCCCAGAAGCAAGGTTGGAACGCTTGAAAAAATTTGGTAATGTCCTGATGACAGCTACAGTCGCTGCTGGCTTAGGTGCTGCTGTTGGAACAGTATGGCCAGTTAAAAAGGTTTCAGCAGAACAAAGCAGTCAAGAGATTATTGCGAAGCAGCTCAGTAATTTTGCCATTTCGAACAGGGCTGATGATGCTACCTTAAGGGCTGAGATTGAGCGTTCACTTTTGATTTCGGCCTCGGCTGCTATCTATGCCAACACATCGGAAACGATTATTGATGGCTATGTTGATGAGATTGTAGAGGCATTATTTATACAACTGCGCGAGGCGGGTACACCTGTCGGTATAAATAATATGTCAGCCGTTGTTGCCATTGACGGACATGACATTGCTTTCAATCTTGAAATCTTTGTTTACGATGATACACAGGCCTTTCTTGAGGACAATAACTTTGTTCTATTTGACCAAGCCCCCACTCAGGAAAATTTGGATGCAGATAGGAGTAGTCTTCCTACTGCTGTAACTTATAAGGTCCAAACAGGAGAAGTGCTCTCTATTTCTGAACAAACTTTGAGTGGAGAGCAGCAGCTGGAGCCGCTACTGGCACAAGTATCTGAAGCACCAACTATCGTTGCTGCTGACCCAGACGGAAATGACCGAATCAACGCTACAGGTACATCTGCACTAGACACGACTGTCACGGTCACTTGGCCAGACGGTACAAAAACATTTAATGTTCCTGTCAATACAGAGGGAATTTGGACTGTAGAGAGCCCAACTTCTCAAAGCAGCGGTACGCTAAGTGTCACTGCTATTGACCTTGCGGGTAATGCAAGTGTGACAGTCAGCACGCAATATGCAGATGTCACTCCACCAGGCAATCCGTCTATCTATATTTCGGATGCCGATAATGACCGTCTTCCTACAGCATCAGGGAGTATGAGTGGAGCGTTTCAGGCTGGGACAACGATTACGATTACTTGGCCTGACGGAACGATGACTGATGGCGTGCCTCTAGATGCAGCTGGACATTGGACTGTAGAAAGCAATGCACAGCAATCCTCAGGAAATATCACAGCCCAAGCAGTTGACCCAGCAGGAAATACGAGTCCTATGGCGGTTGCACCATGGGAAGCGGATGTCTATGCAGGGATTGATTTTGATGCAAATCCAATAAACGCAAGCAATAGCATTTATAAAGGTCAACTGTTTGATGTTTCTGGTACAGTCACAGATGTTGAAGACGGACAAACGGTTAAACTTACAGTAACTGATGGATTAACTTCAAAGTATTTTACTACTGTCGTAGAAAATGGCAAATGGAAAGTTTTAGGGATTTCCTCCTCTGATTTCAAACTTGGAGCGCTTGGATTATCGGCTTGGACCATTGATTTAGCGGGTAACGAAACAAGTAATGTGCGGGTTACGGCTGTTCTTGATTTTCCAAGTATCGACATACTTGATGCGCAAACTGTTGTTGAGGGTGAAACAAGCCAGTTTATTATCAGTTTGGAAAACGCTCTAGAATATGATACAGAGATTACTTATCAAACGCAGTCTGGAACTGCCAGTAAGGGTTCAGACTTCATCGCAAAAACAGGAGTGATTGTTCTCAAAGCAGGACAAACTTCAGTTATTGTTGATGTCGCGACTCTTGATGATAGCTTTGACGAATCAGATGAGGAAAAGTATAGCTTGCAGTTGCTTTCAGCAAAAGTACATATTGGGAATCAACTCTTAGCGCTACCTCTTGTAAAAACACAGGCACAAGCTGGCATTAAGGACAATGATCGTTCGGGCTTTGTCATAGATACTCGAGCTACAGTTCACATCAATCCTGTCAGCACCATCTATGAAAGCCAAGTCTTGAACATTACAGGCTACGTGGAAGATATAGAAGAGGGGCAGGAAGTAACTGTTACACTGGTTTCGGCACTGGGAGATGAAAAAACTTATGTGGTCAATGTTGTCAACGGTCAATGGTCCCTTACTAATATTGACTACAGCCTGTTCTTAGAAGGAAATTCTGTTTCCTTGACTGCCACAGCGACTGCTGTAGATCAAGCAGGCAACACCGCATCAGATGGTGAAGTGTTCGCCATCCTCCCTTTGCCAACGGTTCGGGTGACCGATAACCCTACCATTAAAGAGGGAGAGCAGGCCGAGTTTATCTTTAGTCTGGATCAGGAACAACCCTATGATGTCTATTTAACATTTACAAGTTTAGGCGGCAGTGCTGGTGCAGGTGATGATTTTGAAGATCTTACAGGCGGGATTTGGATTAGAGCGGGACAAAAGCAAGTGACTGTTTTTGTCAATACTACACAAGATTCAATTGTTGAACCAGATGAAAACTTTACAGTTATTATCTTAACAGCACATTTGGACTTAGATGGTGATGCACTTATTTCAGAGACGGACTTGCCTATTCGTATCCTACCACCGGCTAATGAGATTATCTTAGATGATGATGTTTTGGAGGATAAGGAACATAGCAACAGCGTGACTATCGAAAGTATTGCGACAGATAATCACCTGACACTCCTAGAGCAAGCTCAAGAGAAAATAATAGTTACAGGACATGCTATGCTACCTACGGACACAGCTGAGTATAACTTGTTACTTAAAATTTATGATCAAACTTACATAGTAGCTGTTGCGCCAGATGGCGCATGGTCTTTAGAAGTTTCAACGGCAGATTTACTACAAGACGAAGATTTGACTATTGAGGCGAGCTTGACTTCTAAAGATGGTGCGAATAACACAGCGATAAGTGCAGACAGTTTAAGCTATACAGTGGAGCGCGATACGGAAGCACTGGAAGGTGCTACTTTAGAAATTCTTCATGTGGCGCATGATGATTATGTATCTCTTACTGAGCAGGCGCAGGCTACTGCTGTGATAGGGGGACGTTTCAGCCTGCCAATAGATGTTAAAGAGGCTAGTCTGGCAGTGCTTGTCGGTAATATGACTTATCTTGTCGAGTTACACGAAGATGGTTCTTGGCAAGTGGATGTGCGTATGGAAGACTTATTGACAGATTCAGATCAACGCGTGATTGCAGTTTTATCTGTGATTGACCAAGCGGGAAATAGCGATACTATCACTCAGCTAAGAGCTTATAGTATCGATGAAGAGCAGTTAATTCCAGAGGAAAAAACTCAGGTAGGATTAGAAGAAGAGAGCCCTCTTCCACCGCCGCAGCTTATAGCAGTTCCGCAAGAAAGTGGAGAAGACTTTGTACTTGAAGTTATTTCTGAAAAAGTTTCAGTTGCAGAGAAAGCCAAGGAACTCCCTAAAACAGGAGAAACTTTGGACTTGACTTTAACTGCATCAGGTATCTTACTTCTTGCCCTAGTGGGACTCATGAAGAAGAAACAATCTTTGGAATCAGATAAACATAAAGTTTAGAAAAAAGCAAAAATCAATCCGAAATCATGGGATTAATTTTTTGGTGATAATTAGGATATTGGTGGTGTTTTTTAATAAGAATTCTTTCTAGAGATAGCACTGTAACAATAATGTTATGANACACAACACAACACACATAAACAGGCGGTAGATTACCGTTCTTTTCTCCATGCCCCAAAACGTTCCGGATAACTGGGACGTTTTTTGCCGTGCACCAAAGATAAAACTATTGGTTGTGATTTCCCAAGTCATAAGGCTTCGCACACCCATAAAAATTAAAACATAAGGAAGAAATAAAATGTACTCAACAAACAGAAACAGGAAAAAACTAGGAATCCTTTTAGCCATATTGTCAGTCCTGCTGCTCATCTCAGGAACCTTCGCATGGTTCTCCTTCACACAGAGAGCCATCAATGACCGCAGTGTCAGTGTCAACTTTGAAGAAGT
>NZ_WIVG01000014.1 GCF_016758115.1 Lactococcus garvieae | reverse complement strand
CTCATTTTTTAGCGAGTACCACCGCAGAGTTGACAGAGCCCTTTTTTGTTTAAATGACATTCATTGTAAATGAGCGGCTCTCCATCACACGGAGGATAGCTTCTGCTGTGTCTAAAGCTGTAAAGAGTGGAATACCACGACTGATTGCTTCTTGGCGAATCAAGAAACCGTCTGTCTCAGTTGTCGAGACACGTTTGCTGCCCATAGTATTGATGATAGCTTGAACACGTCCCTTACGAATGTCATCGATAACGGTGTCTTCAGTCGACTCCGTTACTTTACCAACTTCTCGAACATAGAGTCCTGCAGTTTTTAGATACTGTGCCGTTCCCGAAGTGGCGATTAAAGAATATCCGATATTGGCGAAACGTCTCGCCATCTCCAATGTTTCTGCTTTGTCTTCATCTGCGACCGTAAAGAGAATTGAACCGTGATCAGCCATGTGTAGTTTTGCAGCTTCAAAAGACTTATAAAGCGCCTTTTCTAAGGTTGTATCTGATCCCATCACTTCACCTGTGGATTTCATCTCTGGACCGAGAAGGCTGTCCACTTTTGCTAATTTGCTAAAGCTGAAGACAGGCGCTTTGATGTGGACAAGTTCTGACTCTGGGGCAAGACCCGATGTGTAACCAAGTTCCGCCAATGTTTTCCCTAAAATCATCTGTGTGGCAAGCTGTGCCATCGGAATTCCTGTAACTTTTGATAGGAAGGGAACCGTACGCGAAGCACGTGGATTCACCTCAATAACATATACTTGCTCTTCATGGATGACAAACTGAATATTCATCATCCCGATACAGTTCAAACCCTCTGCCAAGCGTTGAGTGTAATCCACGATTGTCTCAATAATCTCAGGACTAAAGGTTTGTGGTGGATAAACTGCCATCGAGTCTCCTGAGTGAACCCCTGCGCGTTCGATGTGTTCCATGATTCCTGGCAACAAAACATCTTTTCCATCACAAATAGCGTCAACTTCACACTCTTGTCCAGTCAAATAGCTGTCTACTAATACGGGATGCTCTGGCGAAGCCTTGACTGCACGGTTCATATAATTACGCAAATCGACTTCATTATCAATAATTTCCATGGCACGTCCACCTAAGACGAAGGAGGGACGGAGTAAGACAGGATAGCCTATCTTCGCGGCATTGGCAACCGCTTCTTCTTCATTCGTGGCTGTCGCACCTGGAGGTTGTGGGATATTTAGGTCTGACAAGGCCTTCTCAAAGGAATCACGGTCTTCCGCACGCTCCAAGTCAGCAACTTGTGTCCCTAAGATATGTACACCTGCTTTTTCTAAAGGTTCTGCAAGGTTGATTGCTGTCTGTCCACCAAACTGCACGATAACACCCTTAGGCTCTTCCAAGTCGATAATGTTCATGACATCTTCGAAAGTTAATGGTTCAAAGTAAAGTTTATCTGAAATTGAGAAATCAGTAGAAACCGTCTCAGGATTGCTGTTAACAATAATTGCTTCATAACCTAAAGCCTGAATCGCTTTAACAGAGTGAACAGTCGCGTAGTCAAACTCCACCCCTTGACCAATACGGATCGGACCTGAACCTAAAACAAGAATCTTTTCTTTTTCAGATTTTACTGATTCATTTTCCCATGCATAAGACGAATAGAAATACGGTGTGCTACTTTCAAACTCGGCAGCACAAGTGTCTACCATTTTGTAGACAGGCAAAATCTCTCCATCTTTGCGACGACGTCGTACTTCTGACTCTGTCACATTCCAAAGTCGGGCAATCTCTTTATCCGAAAAACCATTTTTCTTGGCTGTCTTCAAAATTTCTGGATCAAAAACATTCAATTCTAACTCTTTTTCAATCTCAACGATATGGAGTAATTTGTCTAGGAAGAAAATATCAATCTTACTTAAAGCCGCAATTTCTTCAATGGGAATCCCCCGGCGAATCGCTTCAGAAATATAGAAGAGACGGTCATCCTGTGCTTTGATAATTTTTTCGTACAAGAACTCTTCTGTAACTTTCTCTGCTTCTTCCAGACGATTGTGGCTCACACCTATTTCTAAAGAGCGTACAGCTTTGAGGAGACTTTCTTCGATGTTACGACCGATAGCCATAACTTCCCCTGTCGCTTTCATTTGCGTACCAAGGTTACGGTCGCCATGTTCAAATTTATCAAAAGGAAAGCGCGCAATTTTAGAAACTACGTAGTCAAGAGCTGGCTCAAACATAGCATAGGTTGTGTTTGTGACAGGATTGATGATTTCGTCTAGAGTCATTCCAACTGCAATTTTAGCGGACATCTTAGCGATAGGATAGCCTGTCGCCTTAGAAGCCAAGGCAGAAGAGCGTGAGACGCGTGGGTTTACTTCAATCACATAATATTTATAAGAATGTGGATCCAAAGCAAGCTGAACATTACAGCCCCCTTCGATTTTCAAAGCACGAATGATTTTTAATGAAGCATCACGAAGCATTTGGTATTCAACATCTGACAAGGTTTGACTTGGCGCAAACACAATCGAGTCTCCTGTATGTACACCTACGGGGTCAAAGTTTTCCATGTTGCAGACCACGATGGCATTATCTGCTGAGTCACGCATCACTTCATACTCTATTTCTTTATAGCCAGCTATTGATTTTTCGATCAAACATTGTGTCACTGGAGAAAGTTTTAAGCCATTGGCAACAACTTCACGAAGTTCTGCTTCGTTGTCACAAATACCGCCTCCAGTTCCTCCCATCGTAAAGGCAGGACGAACAATGATAGGGTATCCGATTTCTTTTGCTTGCACAACTGCTTCTTCAACACTTGTGGCAATTTCGGATTCACATAAAGGTTCGCCGATACTTTCGCAGAGCTCTTTAAATAATTCACGGTCCTCTGCTCGGTCGATGGCGGATAGTTTTGTGCCTAAAAGTTCAACCGAAAGTTCTTTCAAAATACCGCTTTCGGCTAATTCCATGGCCATATTTAAGCCTGTTTGCCCTCCTAAAGTTGGCAAGAGCGCATCTGGTCTTTCTTTACGAAGAATTTTACTGACAAACTCAAGCGTAATCGGCTCAATATAAACCTTATCCGCAATTTCACGATCAGTCATAATCGTTGCTGGATTAGAATTAACCAAAATAACTTGATAGCCTTCTTCTTTAAGCGCTAAGCAAGCTTGAGTACCAGCATAGTCAAATTCTGCGGCTTGTCCAATAACAATCGGTCCTGATCCGATAATCATAATTTTTTTAATATCCGTACGTTTTGGCATAATATCTCCATTTCTAAAATTCCAAGTAGCTGTGAGATAAACTTTGCTCCGCTCTCTGACAGGTATTTTCTTATTTCCCAAAAAGTTTGAGAAAAAAGCACCTGCCAGAAAAAACAGGTGCAAAGAAGATAGAGTACGCCCTCTTTTGAAAAGAGCTTAATATTCATGTCCACAACCTTGCTAGCCTCTCTGGACCAGTTTAAAAGTTTTATCCCTAGTAGAATAACATTTTCTTAGTAAACAGTCAAATGAAAGCTTTGAAAGTGAAAAATATTCTTACTTAACTTCATATAAAATAAGGAAGCAATATAAGCTCTATTATTAATAATTTTCACTAAATTACTAAGATGATTCCACTCAATTAATAAAAATAACATTGGATTAAAATTAAAACTTTCCAATGATGCTCTTGACACGCTCTTTAAAAATGTTATAATTAGTTCATATATAAATTAGAAAAAAATAAGATTTTCTATAAAGGAGACAACATGATAAAAATTTATACCGTTGCCGGGTGTAGCTCAAGCCGAAAAGCAAAAAAATGGCTACTTAATAACGATATCACTTTTAAAGAAATCAATCTTCTCACAGATGATATCAAAAAAGAGGATTTTCTTGAAATTCTTGCTCTGACAGAGCATGGAACCGAAGAGATTGTTTCAATGCGGAGCCACGCTTACAAAAGTTTATCATTGGATTTAGAGCAGTTTTCTTTAAACTCTATGATTAAAATCATGAAAGAAAACCGCACAATTTTACGCCGGCCTCTCATTCTTGATGAAAATCGTCTTCAGATTGGTTATAACAATGATGATATCCGCAAGTTTCTCCCTCGCTCTGTACGCCAAGTTAAGCTGAAAGATATCAGTCGGGAAGTTCGCAATATCGTTATGGAACGTGATTTCCAAACTCAGATCAGTTAAAAAAGCCTCACCTTTGTGAACAACAGAGGCGAGGTTCTTTTTATTTAAGTTTATTTTTTAGTCTATCTTCATTTTTCATATTATTGATAGATTGTTTCAATGCTTTCAATAAGCCTCCACTACTATAAATCAAAACATTAGATTTATAGAACCGTGCTGAGAACAAGAGAGTAAACACCATTGCAGCAAGCATGATTCCCATCGAAAGCCAAACTTGTAAATTACTTGCAACTCCTGTCGCAATCTGCATTGGCAGAACAAAACTAGAAATAAATGGAATATAACTTGTTACAGTCATCACAATATTATCAGGTTGAGAGGCAAAGATAATGGATAGCATATACCCCAATAAACCAATCATTGTTATTGGTGTTTGAGCTTTAGGCACATCTTCCACACGTGAAATCAGTGATCCAGATAGAGCAGCGAGGAAAGTAAACAGAAGAACTCCTAAAATTACAATAGGGATGACCAACCAAAACTGTCCCGTGAAGACTTCTTGAAGATTTAATCCTTGTAGGAGATGCCGAACCATATCATTATCCTTGAAAACGAGATAAGCTACCCCAATCTGAAAAACATAGGCCATAATATTCACCGTACAAACGAGTATAATCCCAACAAGCTTTCCATAAAAATGTGTTTCAGCTTTGACACTTGAAAGGATGACTTCCATAATACGTGTCCCTTTTTCACTTGCAATTTCTTGTGCAACAATACTGCCATAAGTTGCAACAAATATCCAAATAAGAATAATTAAAGCTGTAGCAATGGCCTGCCTTAAACCAGAATAATCCGTCCCCTGTATCCTATTTCCTTCCTCATCAAACTCCACATGTATAGGTTCTAATCGAGCTGGGGAAAGTAGATTGGCTTGCTCTTCTGGAGAGAGTCCTAGCTGAGTTGCCAAAGCACTCTGCTGTATGCTTGTGAGTGTTTGTGACACCAACATTTGAGTTGCCATATCCATTGAACGTGTCGTTTCTAAGCGTGCATGAATTTTTCCTTGATTTGACTCCAAGACTAAAATCGCTTCAACCTCTTCATCTTTGAGTTTATGATCAGCTTCTGAGCGATCCATCACCTTATAGTTAATTTCTCCTTTAACTTCATTAAGAGCAGAAGCGATATTTTTATTTTCCGTAACTACAGCGATGCTATCAACATTTCCTTGACCATTGTCCACCACTCTAGCAACCACATAGAAAACAAGCCCTATCAGTAAAGGAAGGAAAACCATGATGAGAAAAGAAACTGACTTAACATTTTTTCGAAAAACTTCTCTTACAATTATCCAGAATTTACTATTCATGTGTTTCACCTGCTTTCATTTTGAATATTTCTTCCAAACTTGGTGGTTGTTGAGAAAACATATGAATATAGCCTGATTTTGTGACATAATCAAAGACACCTTTTCCAGCTTCTTCATTTTCCAAAGTCAACTCATAAGTACCATTACGTTGTAAAAGTACTTCTTTTACCCCCTCAAGATGAGATAATTCTTCTTGTGATACAGGTGCTTCGACAAATACTTTTGTCCGGCCAAAGCTCTGACGTACAGCATCCACAGTTCCGTCCAATATTTTCTTGCCTTCTTTCACCATAATCATCTTATCAACCATTTTTTCGACATTCATCATATTATGATCTGAAAAGACAACACACACTTTTTGGTTCCGAAGTTCAGCCACTGCTGTTTTTAATAACTCTGCATTAACTGGATCCAAGCCCGAAAAGGGCTCGTCTAAGATAACAAGCTTTGGTTCATGGATAAGCGTAGCAATAAGCTGAACTTTTTGTTGATTACCTTTTGATAGTGTTTTTACCTTATCTGTCCGTTTTCCTTTGACCTCAAACTTCTCCATCCAGTAATCAATTTTTTCATCAATTTCTTTTCTAGTTTTTCCTCTAAGCTGACCAAAAAAGCGCAGCTGTGACTCAATACTCTCTTTTGGATAAAGTCCTCTTTCTTCTGGTAAATAACCAATAATATCATAGTCCTTGCTGGACAGTGGGGATCCATTCCACAAAACACTTCCTGAATCTTGCGTCAAAAAATCCAGTATAAGCCGAAATGTTGTTGTTTTCCCAGCTCCATTTTGTCCGATAAAGCCCAAAATCTCCCCATCTTCTATGTTGAAGCTTAGGTCATCTACTGCAACAAGATCACCAAATGTCTTCCTAAGATTTTTTACTTCAAGCATTCCCTTCCTCCTTCTAAAAGCAAAGCGCTATCTTTTATAATTAGTATAACTTATTTCAACAATAAATTAAACTCAAAATACAGCAGAATTTATTTTTTCATCTGAATATTCGGATATTATCATCTCATGACAACTTTACTAATTTTCTTCTAAAGAAAGGTTTAAATAAAATGCCTCCAAGTGGGAGGCTTAGGAAAGGTCTATAGAGGTTGCTTGCTGGCTAGCATTAGCACCTTGAGGTGCAAGGATAGAGGCCTATCAAAAAAAGCAAGATGTTCTTGCTTCTCCTGTTTGCTATGGATTGATAAAGTAAACACCTGATGTTGAAACAGTACGTGTTGATCCCCAACCTCCATTAAAGTTTCCTTCAGAAATTACAACTTGACCATTTCCCAAAACTTGTTCTACAACGGCAACGTGACCATAAAATGAGTCAGCACCTTGAACCCCTGGAGGAAAGACAATAATGTTACCCGGAGCTGGACCTGCATTAGCATAAACTACCCAGTCTGCTGCATTGCCCATATAGGTTGGCATATTGCCACCAAGACGTTCCCATACATAAGCCGTATATTGCCCTGGTGGGTATGGGTTATTGCCAGGTGTTGGTGGTGGAGCTGGTGGACCTACTGGTCCAGGAGGTGCTGGTGGATTTGGCGGCGTAACTTCTGAGCCGCCTCCCAAGTCTGGTGTAGAAGGCTGCACTGGACTTGGAGAAGTTTCATTTGCCTTCTCTTGTTGCGCTACCATAGACTGTTCAGCAGCCAATCTTTGCGCCTCAGCAGCAGCCTGTGCAGCTCTTTCAGCTTCAGCTTTTTGACTAAGTAATTCTTGCTTCTTGCCTTCCTCAGTTGTTATCATAGCCTCATAATTCAACTGAGCAACCTTGAGCTGAGCTTCTTGGGTTGCTAACTCGTCTGCTTGACTTTCCAAGTCTTGCTGCAAGCGTGTGACCTTAGCATACTTGTTTTGGTTATCTTTTAGTTTATCTTGAATATCCTTTTGATCTGCCTCTTGCTGCTCAATCATCGACTTATTAGCACCAGCAACAGTTGCCATGGCAGTCATTTTTTGGATAGCATCTGTCAACGATTTAGAATCTAAAAGAGCAGAGATATAGTTTGTTGCTCCTCCTTCTGTTTGTGCACTGCGGGCTTGAGCTTCCAAGGCTTCACTGCGTTCTTGGATATTCTTATTTAACTCTTGAATTTGTTTAGACTGTTCCTTCTGTTGATTGGATAACTTTTCAACTTCCTCTTTCATTGAAACTTGTTTCTCTTTCAATGTATTGACTTGAGTCCCTACTGCTTCAACTTGAGATTGGGCTTGTGCTGCCTCATCTTTTACGGCTGCAATCTTTGAATCTTGCTCAGCAATTTGACGTTCTGTTGAATCAGCGTTTACGCTAGACAATGGAGCCCCTGCAGTCAAAACAACTGTTGAGAGCATCAATGTCGCAATCAATTTCTTTTTCATAAAAAGTAAAATCTACCTCCTCAAATTCTCTTGAATGAATATTACCATTTTATCACAATTGTTTTTATTAATGTAACAAAACAAAGGCTATTGATTACACTAAAGTAACATTATATTTCTCAATGTAATATTTTCTTAATGAAATAAAAACATTTAATAAAAAAGATAATAAAACAAAAAAGCTTCAAAATGACTGAAGCCTTCATTTAAAAAAGACGATTTAAAATTAATATTATAACTGAGAAACTACTTCATCAACAAAATTTTCCACTTGACTGATCTGGTCTTTTGTTAGATCACCACCCGCAGGAGCGAAAAATGTGATGCCTTGCATGTTCATGTGTAGGTCAAAGGATTTTTCATTAACTTTAATCCCCTTTTCTTTTGCTGCTGTGGTAATTTTTTTAATCGCTGATTCCAGATGACCAGAAGTAGAAAAAGCCACAATCTGCTTGATTTTTCCACTGTCTAGAGCCGCCAGATATTCTTTCATATCCTTGGTTACAGAGGCAAACCAAACGCCTGCTCCAAGAAACAGCACTTCAACTTCTTCTTCGAGTGGCTCTGAAATACGTTTCGCTTTAATATTGAGCTTATCTGCAATTACATCTGCAACTGCACGTGTATTTCCTCCACGTGATGCATATCTTACTGCATATTTCATTTTATAATTCCTCCTTTGTATTCTCATCTATAGCCTACCACATTTTGTTAATTATGTGAAATTTTTAGTTTGAGAAATTTAATCTTCTTCCCTTAACGTACTAAATCCGAAAGAAAAAAGCTTTTTCTATTTGAAAAGCTTTTCTATTATTTACTGCTTCTGCGTCTTCCTGTTGCCTTAACCCTTTGTTGTTGTGAAGTACGTGACAAGCGCGCTTTTTTATTTTCTAAAGATTTTCTGCCAGCTTCACGAACCATCACAAACTCTGGTAGCTGATTATATTTCATAGAAAGAACAAGTCCAAGACCGATAATATTACTAATGAGAGCCGATCCTCCTTGGGAGATAAAAGGCAACGGAATACCTGTTAACGGAAGCAAACCAATTGCTGCCCCAATATTTTCAAATACATGGAAGAGAATCATCATAATAATTCCCGTCGATATAAAGATATAAAATTGGTTATTGGACTGAAATGTCACACGAATCATGCGATAAATGAGGGCAAAGTAAAGTAAGATGACGAAAGTTGAACCAACGAAACCAAAGTCTTCTCCAATCACAGTAAAAATCATATCAGACTCACGAACTGGTACATTAACGTTTGCCACACCAAAACCACGTCCAAACAGACCTCCTACCCCAATAGCAATCAAAGCACGCGACTGTTGAAGTGAAAAACTTTGAGTGTACTCAAAGGGCTGAAGCCAAGCCAGGAAACGATTAACTTGATATTGACTAAATACATTTCCCAGCAGCTCCTGTCCTTGAGGATTCATAACCATGGCAACGATACCTGCTGCGACAAGTGCAACTGCAGCAAGAACAGGTAGGATAATTTTCCAAGATACACCTGACACTAAGACAATACCTGCTGCGATGGCTAAGAAAACCATAAAAGTTCCGAAGTCTTCCTGTAGTGCGGCAAGTACAGCTATGGGAAAAGTTGCTAAAGTAATCTTGCCAATCAAGATAAAGTCGTCCCTAATATAACGTTTTTTTAACTTGTTTTGAAAGGACACAACAATTCTTGATAAAAATAATATATATGCTATTTTCATCAGCTCTGAAGGCTGGAAAAGGTTTGTATTGTGAAAGGCAATCCAGTTCTTGGCTCCTGTTAGATCATACACCGATTGGCTATAGAAGAATATAGGTAATACCATTAAAATGAGACCAAATCCATAAAAAACTGGTGTGAGGTTCCAAAGGAGTCTCGAATCCATATGCATCACAATCAAAGCTAAAATAACTCCGACAATAATCCAAGTTCCTTGTTGCCCCACCATCTTAACTGCTTGTGTCGGATAGTCATGGCTAACGGCAACCCAAATGGCATACAGTCCAATGGCTGTTAGAAGAAAGGCCGGTAAGATGAGCGCATAATCAATACGGCTGTCAAAACTTAGCTTACTTTTAGACTGCTTTTTCTTTTTCTTTATTGTATTTGTTTTATTGTTCAAAATGGAGCTCCATCACTAGAAAGTTTACTAGGTCTATTATACATTATTTATATAAAAATGGTTGCTTTCGCAAAACCATTTTTAAACATTATTTGAAGTCCTCTACTAGAAGATATTGCCAAGCAAATTCCCACCGAAAATCAAGGCATAGGAATAAAATAGAATCGGGAGTGGTTTGCATAAAATCATCACCCAATTAAAGAATTTCCAACTCATTCGCGTTTGACTCGCAATAAGAACAAGAGCATCATCTGGTGCAATCGGCGACAATATCAAGAGAAGGAAAGCGATATTAAAACGTTTCTGCCCCTTTTCCAACCAAGCCATATATTTATTGTAGGTTTTCTCTTTAACAAAAATTTGGACCAAAGATTGTCCGTATTTTCGGCCAAGGTGGAAAAGTATCACAGAACCTACAAGAATACCCAAATAATTATAAACAAATCCCCATACAGGTCCAAAAATCAGGACTCCCGCTGCTATAGTCAGTCCTCCAGGTATAATCGGAATAATAACTTGAATGATTTGCATGAGCAAGAATATAACAGGCCCCAGAATAGCATGAGCTGTTATTATGCGTTTTAAAATTTCTTGATCTTGGAAAGCACCCAAATGCCAGAGGTAAACACTACCAACAATAGTAGCAATAAAACCCAAAATAGTAATCACGTTAAAAACTCGTTTGGTATATTTTAAGACATTGTCGTTCATCTTCACCTCGTTTGTATTTTAGTTTACTCTTTCTCTTAAATAACTTTCGCCTTCTTCAATCCACATCTCCCTTTTATCCGCTAAGCTTTTAAAACCAATCTTGTCACGAGAATCTGTGAATCTTTTTTTGCGATAAAAATAATGGTTTTGTGGATGCTCCTCAAGACTTCGAATGGACAAACTGACTTTTCCATTGTACTCGTCAATGTCAATGATTTGCGCTTTTACATGCTGGCCAATTTTTATGACTTCTCGGATATTTTTAACAAAACCTGATCGTACCTCTGAAATATGAATCAACCCTTTATGTTCATTGTTTTCTCGATCTACAAATTTTACAAAAGCTCCATAGTCTTGCAAGCCGATAATTTCAGCGGTAACTTTGTCCCCAATTTTTACTGATTGATCCATCATTTTATTTCTCAATAATTTCAATGTTTTCAATAATAACGTCATCAACTGGACGGTCTTGTACGCCCACGTGCACAGCTGCAATCTTATCTAGAACTTTAAAGGAATTTTCATCTGCAAGCTGCCCAAAGACTGTATGGCGGCCATCAAGATGTGGCGTGCCACCTTGTACATAGACTTCAGCAATCTCTTCAGGCCAGCCTCCTTCAACCAAAGCCGACTTAGGATAAGGAAGATTTTGATTTTGCACGATAAAGAATTGACTTCCGTTTGTATCCGGTCCTGCATTAGCCATTGACAATGCGCCGCGGATATTAAAAACATCTTGTGAAAATTCATCTTCGAATTTTTCACCATAGATGGATTCGCCACCCATCCCCGTACCTGTCGGATCTCCTCCCTGAATCATAAAGTCCTTGATAATACGATGGAAAATAACGCCATCGTAATAACCTTTTTTACTCAGTTCAACAAAGTTTTTAACAGTCTTCGGAGCCAGGTCATCAAAAAGTTTCACAGTCATATCCCCATGATTAGTATGAATAATCGCTGTTGTTCCTTCATGTTTCTCAAGATTAAGTTGTGGGTAAGTCATTTGCTTCTCTTTTCTAAATTTTATCATAAGTCTCGCCAAGGAAACTTTCATTTTTGTAAGTTTAAAAGATTAAAAAACACTACTGTATGGCGCAAATTTCTGGAAAAATCTTCTAAGATACTTGGACAGTTACAGGTCCTCGTTTTTTAATCCTACAAAGTATCATCAACATAGCAAAAATTAGTTTTAATTTTCGAAACTTTTTAAACTAAACTTTTATTCTTCTATTATAACAGATATGGAGTGTTTTCGCTATTGGACATGCATGTTTAAACTACAGTAAGATAAAAAAATCTATCCGTAAGTGTAATATGCATACTAATCAACAAGCTTATGTTGAATCGCATAAATAGTCGCCTGTGTACGATCACTCACTTCTAACTTGTTAAAAATATTGGACACGTGTGTCTTGACAGTTTTGAGACTGATATAAAGTTGATCTGCAATTTCTTGGTTTGATAAGCCTTGGGCCAAAATTTTTAGTACTTCCATTTCCCTTTTTGAAAGCTCATCATAAAGTTCTGGCTTACGGTGCTTTTGTTGATTTATTTTTTCTTTAACAGCTTCTGATAATACATCCTGTCCACTCGCAACTTTACGGACAGCATTCGCAATTTCAGCGGCTTGGGATGTCTTTAAAATATAGCCTTTAGCCCCTGCAGCCAAGGCAGGAAAAACTTTTTCATCATCCAAGAAACTCGTTAATATCAGGATTTTCTGCTCTGGACTTTCCGCCAATATTTTCTGTGTCGCTCCAATACCGTCTAAGCGATCCATAACCAGGTCCATCAGTATTACATCAGGTTTTAAACTTTGGGCTTTGAGATATCCAGACTCACCATCTGCAGCCTCTCCTACCACTTCAATATCTGGTTGAATATTCATAAAGCTTGACAAACCAAGCCGAACCATCTGATGATCATCCACGATAAGTAATTTTATTTTATCCATTTTTTCCTTTTATCTTCTTAATTTGATTCACTTGTGGGATACGTATCTCTACGCTCGTCCCTTGATTTGGAGCACTGACTATCTTAACATCACCACCAAGTAAGAGTGCACGCTCTTTAATATTGACAAGTCCATAGCTGGCTGACTTACTGTTTTTAGTGTCAAAGCCAACACCGTCGTCAGTTATTCTTAATATTATATTATCATGTTGTTCCTTTAAGAGCACTTCAATATTATCAGCTTGCGCGTGTCTTAAGGTGTTACTCAGAATTTCTTGAGCCATTCGGAAAAGGTTATCTTCTATGTTTGATGAAGCTTGAATATCACTGAGTTTTACATTGATATTTGATGAAATTTTTGCCTGTAATTCGTCAGTTAAGGAATTCAGACCTGCTGCTAATGATTTGCCATCCAGTTCAATCGGTCTTAGATGCAACAATAAGGCTCGCATTTCATTTTGGGCTTCATGTAAGATTTTTAAAACCAGACGTGTTTGCGTTAAAATCTGGTCCTGCGTGAGATGAGTGGCTTCTGCCTCACTTCCTGTTACAGAGGATAAAATCATCGTTGCAGCAAAAAGTTCCTGACTCACTGAGTCATGAAGTTCACGCGAAATTCGCTTTCTTTCTGTTTCAATAATTTCTGCTTTATTGGCTGACTTCTGTGCTGATAATTCTTGGAGCTCTGTCGTCATTTCTTTTAAGCGCAAATAGAGTTCTTGCAGCTCCTGATTTTCTGGCTCTTGATTTTGACTAAGACGCTGAATGTCATCAAAGAAATTTTTCTTTATCTTACTGTTCTCTAAATAGTTAAAAAAGGTAAAGACTAATGCTAATAAGCCTGCTACGGAAAGAAAAATCCATATCCCATAAAAATTATTAACTTTCAAACCCACGAGATTTATTGTGGAAGCATCACTCGTGACTAAGAATAGTAGCGTATTAACCAAAACTATGATTATAAAAAGGACGGTAAAGGTTCTAATGATTGATTTTTTCATCCCTTAACCACCTCAATATTTCCTGTGTCTACTTGAATGTTGATACGGATACGTTTTTGACTTTCTTCTTTCATCTCAGAAAAATAGCGGAAAGTTTTAGGATTAATTTCTGTTTCCTTATCAAAAATTTTGACAATACCATTATGAACTGTTATCTCTAAAGCAATTGCTACATCCTCGGGAACGATAATTTTAGTATTTCCTGCAGATTTTTTGATACTTAAGCTATTTCCTTCAGGTCTGAAGTTTACGTCGTAAAGATCAATGACATCATTGCCATTACTGCGCGTAAGTTTTTCTGAACTTTCAGCATAGTTTTGCCCATAGTCAAAGCTTGAACCAGTTTCTGACTGCTTTTTCCATAAACTAATCCCTACAAAGAGAGGGAACAGCAAGGCCAGCCAGAACCAACCTGCTGTCAATAACATTACAGCAAAAAAAATCCAAAGCACTACTGAAACTGGGCGTAGAAAAATTATTTTTTTCGACAGAATACTGAAAGAGACGGCAAAAGCAAGTAGCAAAAGAAAGTAAGGCGATTTCATAATATGAAACAGCAAGGCAGCTATAATACATAGTTCAATGATGATGAAGGTTTTTATCTGTCTACTCATATCTCCATTTTACCAAAAAAAGACCTTGTTTCACTCGGTCTTTGGTCCTATTTTACAAGATATCATCTAACGGATACCTAGAGCGATGCGCGCATAGCGGCTCATTTTATCAACAGTCCATGCTGGATACCAGACGAGATTCACCTTAATCTCAGTTACTTCGTCAACTTCTTTAAGTGCATCATGAATTTGGTCTGTCAATACATCGGCTAAAGGGCAGCCCATAGTGGTCAAGGTCATTTTAACTTCGGTAAATCCATTATCTTCAAAAGAAATCTCATAAACCAAGCCCAGATTAATAATATCAATACCCAGTTCAGGGTCAATCACTGTTTCTAAAGCTCCTAAAATCTTTGTTTTAATTTCTTCAATTTGCGCTTCAGTGTATTTGCTTTCTTCGCTCATAAATTTCTCCCTGTTCTCACTGTAAAATCTATTTGACATTGTTATTCTATCATATTTTTCAAAATTTGACGAGAAGGATAGAGACAAATTTATTCACTATTTGCTTATGTATTTTTATATACAACGCGTCTAAAAAGTGCTATAATAAACTTTTAAAACAGGAAAGTAAAAATATAAGTTTCACAAAAGAAAAGGATTAAACGTTGGAAAATAGAAAAGAACGTACAAAAATGCGCCTTCGTGATGCAATGACTCAGTTGCTGCAAGAAAAAACATTTGACCAGATTACGACAACTGAACTTGTGAAAGTTGCAAAAACGAGTCGCAGTGGCTTTTATACACACTATCAAGATAAGTACGAGATGATTGACCAGTATCAAAAAACATTGCTCAATACCATTCAATACGTCTTTGAAAAAAATAATGGGGATTTGCAAAAAACGATGCTGGAAACATACGAGTTTCTCGATCATAACGAGATTTACGCTGCGCTTCTCTCCGAAAATGGCAGTAAAGAAATTCATCAATTCATGCAAGCCAAGTTAAAAAATATGATTGAGCGCTCTATTCTTCCAAAAGATGCCAGAAGAAGTCACTTTGGCCAGCTCGGTAAAATCTATGCAGGAACTTATTATGCTCATGCAATTTTCGGGCTTACGCAAGCCTGGATTCGCCGGAAGCGTAAGGAAACACCTGAAGAAATCACCAGAATCCTTAGTCAACTCATTCACTAGCCTACAAAGAAAAGCGTCAACTCTTAGTTTGAACGCTTTTCATTTTTAAAGAGACTGGATACTTTTAAGTAAACGCTCAAGTCCTTCTTTGACCTTAGCTCTTGAGCAACCTATATTTAGCCGGAGAAAATTTGTTCCTGCTTGGCCATAGATTGCCCCATCCATAATTGCCACTTTTCCTACGTTAATCAAGGCTTTTTGCAAGTCTTCCATCGGGATTCGCAGCTCTGAAATATCAAGCCACAAAAGATATGTTGCTTCGGATTCAATCAGCTTTACCTGAGGCAACTTTTCTCGTAAAAAATTTCTCGTAAACACGATAGACTCATCCAAGTAGTCGTTGAGTTCTTCCACCCATTGACCAGCCGTTTGATAAGCTGAAACTGTTGCTTCCATGCCAAGAATACTGCAAGAAGAAAGACCATCTTTTTCTTTCAAGTGTTTACAAAATTTATCCCGAAGCTTGCCATCAGGAATCAGTAGATAAGAAAAAATTAATCCTGGAAAATTGAAGGTTTTACTCGCTGATGTGAGAAGAGCGATATTTTCCGTTCCATACCGTAAAATAGGATGGTGTTGTTTCCCTTTCCGAAGAATATCCATGTGGATTTCATCTGAAATGATAAACACATCATATTTTTGACACAGTAAAATTACTCTTTCTAATTCCTTGCTTGTCCACACACGACCTGTAGGGTTATGCGGTGAGCAAAAGAGCAATATTTTATTATGTGGTTCTGCTAATTTTTCTTCCAAATCTTGAAAATCAATTCTGTACTGCCCTTCTTGAAAAAGTAGGGGATTTTCAACATACAAACGTTCATTTGCCGTAACTGTCTTAGAAAAAGCATCGTAAGCTGGTGTTTGTACAACAACACCTTCTCCTGGCTGAGACATGATTTCAATCAGCTGTGAAAGGGAGTAAATAACACTTGGACTGTACAAAATCCAGTCTTCTTCTATCTTGAAGTCAAATTGCTTGTGGTACCAAGTTGAGACAGCAGACTTGAAATACTGGTGATTCCAACGCGTGTAACCATATATAGGATGCGTAAGTCGCTTTTGTAGTGCTGTGTTCACTGTCTCAGGAATTGCAAAATCAGTATCTGATATGGTAAAAGGAAGTAAATCCTTCTGGCCAAACCGATCCTCTACAAAATCCCACTGGGTACAAAACGTTCCTTTGCGATCAATTATTCTATCAAATTCTGTCATATCAATAAATAGTAAAACAAGACTTTCTGCCTTGTTTTACCTTTCTCCTTCTAAATCAAATTATCCAAATCATTTCGAACAGTTGTTACTTTTGTCCCGATGATAACTTGGACACTTGTATCATCCAAATGTACGACACCTAGAGCACCTAAATCTTTTAGCTTATCATCTTCAACAATGTTACCGTCATTCAAAATCAAACGAAGACGTGTAATACAGTTATCCAAAGTGACGATGTTTTCTTTTCCACCAAGAGCAGCTAAGATTGCTTCTGCATTATAACCTGAGGTATTTCCTGAGTGAGCCATTTCTTTGTCTGAATACTCTGGCTCTATAACTGCTTCACGTCCCGGTGTTTTCAAATTTTTCCAAAGAATAACTTTTTTGAATGTAAAGTAGTATGCTGCAAACCAAAATGCACCAACAAGAGGAATCAAGAACCACTGTGTATAAGAGCCTTGCATCACTCCGAAGATAAGGAAGTCAAGAACACCACCGTCTGTATTTCCGATTGTCACGCCTAAGAGACTCACAATCAATGCACCAAGACCTGTCATGATAACATGGAAAATCCAGAGGAATGGACTGATGAAAAGGAAGAGGAATTCAATTGGTTCTGTAATACCTGTAACAAATGTTGCAATAACACCGGAAATTAAGAGTCCTTTTATTTTTGCGCGATTTTCTGGTTTAGCGGTACGATACATCGCAAGGGCAGCGGCCGGAAGACCGAACATAAAGGTTGGCATCTTTCCTTGTGACAAGAAAGCAGTTGCTGAACCTGAGATAGGTAGGCGATTAGAGAGCTCTGCATAGAAGATATTCAAAGCGCCATACACTTCTTGTCCATCAATGAGTGCTGAACCTCCAGCCTGAGTGAAACGAATAGTAGCCACCAAGATGTGATGCAAGCCAAAAGGTAAAAGCAAACGTTCGCCAGAGAAGAAAAGGAAAGGTCCGAAGATACCTGCACCTTGTATCAAGCTCCCCACCTGTTGGATAAGAAGAGCAAAGAGCGGCCAAATTACAGGAATAAGCAAACCAACTAACGCCATTACTAGAGCTGTAATAATCGGGACAAACCTTGATCCCCCGAAAAATGCAAAACTATCTGAAAGTTGGATATTGTAGAACTTCTTATGGAGATTGTAAACAATAATACCAGCAATGATACCTCCAAGAACTCCCATTTCGATAGTTTGAACACCTAAGGCCATTCCTTGCCCTGCTTTTTGCATGAGTTCTGCATCCGCAAGTTGTCCACGTTCTGTTAAAAAGAAATTAATCGAGAGGTTCATCACCATGTAGCCTACAAACCCAGAAAAAGCAGCCACTCCCTTTTCTTTCTTTGCCAAACCTAAAGGAATTGCCATCGCAAACATCACTGGAAGATTACTAAAAGCAAACCCACCAATTGCGGAAAAGAAACGGAAAATAACTTGGAGTACTTCGTTGCCTAAGAATGGAAAAGCATCAATAGTAGATTGGCTGGAAAATGAACTTCCCAAACCTAAGAGTAAGCCCATAAAGGCCATAAGGGCAACTGGAAGCATGAAAGTTTTCCCTAACTCCTGAAAGAAGCCTCCCAAGGCAAATTTTTTCTTTTTCTTCTGAGGTTCGGAAGTCTTTGCTTTGGCTACTCCTTTTACAATGGCTTCACCAATCGGACTTCCACCTTTGACCTTTCCTGACTCACTGATCTGGAGTCTTTCCAGTTTTTCAGCTGTATTAGTAATGACTACGATAGCTGTTTTTTTAAGTCCAGCTTCTTCAACAGCTTTCCAATTTACGCGTCCAATAGCTTGTCCAGCTTTTACACTGTCCCCTTCTTTAATGTGAAATTCAAATACTGATTTGTCAAGGCTGACTGTATCAATACCGATATGAAGCAATACCTGCAAATCATCTGCTGTATCAAATCCTGCAGCATGCCCTTGAACCATTCTTACTCTGCCAGAAACAGGAGCATATATGGTTTCTCCTGTGGGCTCAACTGCATAGCCCTCCCCCATCGTTTTCTCAGAGAAAATCGGATCTTTAACATGCTCTAGTTTAAGGATTTCCCCATCAAAAGGAGCATAGAGATTCTTTTGGTTACTCATTGTTTAACCTACCTTTTTATTTTTGTTATAAATAAATATTACCACAATGTAAAACGCTTTCAATAAAACTACTAAAAAAACACTTTTCCTTCGAAAAGTATATTTTTAAATGTGTAAAATTCCACGATAGGCATAATAAAGCGACTGTAAAATCAAGAGTAAAGGCGTTTTATCAGTTGTATTATAACCGTTCACCTCCTCTTCTTCCGTTAAGCAAAAGAGCGAAATGTCTGAGAGTTGAACTAATCTGTTCTCCTTTAGATTAGTAAGGCTAACAATTTTGTGCTTGTTCTCCTTAGCCAGTGCCGCTAATTCTAAAACTGACGGTGTTTCGCCAGATAAGGAAACAAAAAAGAACAGCTCACTGGATGAGCTCAGAATTTTCTTTTTCATCTCCTGCTGATATTCAAAAAATTGAAACTTATTATCCAAAGCAAAGAGACTTTTCACATACATTTTAGTTAAAAGGCCTGTCTGATCCAAGGCATAAAAGTTGACAAATTTAGCTTTCTGCATGAGCTGCACGACTTTCATCTCTCGTTCTTTATCAATGAGATCAAAGTTTTTCAAAAGAATTTCCTTGTGAGAGCTCGTTACTTCCGGAATTGCTAACTCTTGCTTGAGATTTATTTTAAACTCAGAAAAATTATCATAGCCTAATTTTTTACAGAAACGTGTAATGGTATTAGGTACGGTATAGAATTTTTGTGATAAGCTAACAATTTTTGTTTGACTCACTTCTTCCTTATGTTTCAGAATATAGTTTGCTAAGTCTTCTTCTAGCTCTGTCAATCTATTTTCTTTATTCTTTATACGTTCCTGAAAACTCAGCATATTTATTCCTCTTCATCCGTTTTTGGTGCCTGCTTATTTATCTTTTATTCTATCACAGAACCTTTTTAAATCAAAAATGCTTTAATCACAAGTAAGTGTCAACTGAACTGCTCTAGTAAATTTTGTTTTTATGACAGAATAATTTTTGTGGCGTTTAATGGACGGTGCGCCGACTGGAGATGATGCTTATGATATTTGTGTGAGCTAACCTCACAAAACATAAAGGCGATAAATTTGTCAGTGTATCAAGCATTGTCATTAATGATTGCACTTGCAACATTTATACTCATGCTCAATGATAGGAACAATAAAAATAACGTCCAAATTTAGCCAGTATTGACGTTATTTTAACATGAATATTAGGTTACCGTTCTTAAAACGGCTACATGGGACTTGTTGACGCAAGTCCTTTTTTGATGTTTTGATGTCTCGATTATGTCATATTTAGATTTTAAAGTTCAACAGTTCAAATCCAACTGCTCCCTTTTTTAATTTCCAGATTTCACTGTCTTTTATAAGTCATTTTAACAAAAAGAAAAACCGCTCAACAGGGCGGTTAGACAAGTCAAAATTATTTACGGCGTTCTGGGATACGAGCCGCTTTACCTTGCAATGCACGCAAGTAGTAAAGTTTAGCACGACGCACACGACCGTGACGGATAACTTCGATTTTTTCAACACGCGGAGTGTGAAGAGGGAAGATACGTTCTACACCCACACCGTTTGAGATTTTACGAACAGTGTAAGTTTCTGAGATACCAGAACCTTTACGTGCAATAACGACACCCTCGAACATTTGGATACGTTCGCGAGTTCCTTCGACAACCTTAGCGTGAACACGTACAGTGTCTCCTGGACGGAATTCAGGGATATCTGAACGAAGTTGACCTGCATTGATAGAATCGATCAATGAAATAGACATTTTTTTCTCCTTTTGCTTATCAATAAAGCCACTGGCCCAGCGGATAAACAGTTTTATTTATGCCAAAACGGCACTTGTCATATTCTATCAAATTTTCTCTTTCTTTTCAAGCATTTTTTCTGGAATTTTGCTAAAAACCATCGTGAAAACGGTCTGATTATTTTCACTTTTAACATCGATTTGACCTTGGTGTTGTTCAACAACGGTCTTGACAATGGCTAAACCAATACCATGAACCCCTCCTGCACCTTTGTAAAAACGTTCAAAAATATGTGGCAAGGTTTCTGAATCAATGACAGCTCCATCATTTGCAACTGAAATGAGAACTTCACGCCCTTTATTTACACATGTGAGCGTAAGTTCTGTTTCCACATAGCGCATTGCGTTTGAAACCAGATTACTCACTGCTCGACGTAAGGCCTTATAGTTACAGGTTAGCATGACTGCTTTTTTATCGAAGACGCTTGTTATCTTCACGCCTCTTTGCTCTGCGAAGATTTCTTGTTCTTTAACAATATCCTGCATAATTGCTCGGACATCTTGACGCTCCATTTCTTGCTGCCCCCCTAGACTATCAAGACGTGATAGAGTCAAAAGATCTTCAACCAGCTCACTCATACGGTCGGTTTCATAAAGAATTGTTTCGCTCGCCTTTTTGGGGTCCATTACTTCATAAGAAATCCCCTCTGCATAGCTCTTAATCGCCATCAGAGGTGTACGGAGCTCGTGCGAAGCATTTTGAAAGAAAAGCTTTTGATTTTTATCATTATTATCGAGCTGTCTTGCAGCCACATTCATATTGTGAGCTAAGGTAGCTAGTTCACGGTCTTGGAAGCTTCCCTTGTATTCAGTAAAATCTCCTTGCCCAATCCGTGTCGCAAATTGCGCTAATATAGACAATGGTTTAATCAGTCTTTGTGTTACAAAAGTTACGGCCAAACTTAAAATTAAGATGACGGCTAGAGCAACTGAAACCAAAAATAGATTCACCGAGTTAGTAAAATTAATAATCCCTGTGATATCAACATACAACACTTGATAGAGTCCAGATTCTTGACGACTCGCTTCGATGTAAAAAGTGCTTCCTGATATATCAAGGCGGTAATTTTTTACATTATCAAGTGAAACTTTTTGGCTTTTCAAGGCATGAGCAATATGATTTGCTGTTTCTTTCTCAAAGTTGCCTACTTTTTCTAAATCCTGAACTTCATACTTCTCATTAATATTAAAAGCAACAGGATGTGTATTAAAACTCCCACGAGGCGCATCTTCTAGATTAATAGATATACTGCCTGAGGGCGAAGTGGCTTGTGCTTGATAACTTCTAACTTGCGCTAACTGACTGGAGGCTGAATTACTGATATAGTTATTGATTAAGACATTAAAAATTAAGATAATCCAGAGAAAAGCAAAGAAGACAAAACCAATATTTGTAAGAAGCAAGCGCGTTTTAATACTGAGTGGTTTTCTCCTCATCGTATTTACTCCTTACTCTGTTTCTTCATTTTTTTGTTTTTCAAACTCAATACGGCGGAAAATTGCTTTGACACGCATGACCAGCTCCATTGGACTAAAAGGTTTCGTAAAGTAATCATCACTTCCCAAGTCCAGTCCTGTGGCATAGTCTAAATCACTGTCACGTGCAGTCAACATAATAATCGGAACTATACTTTGGGCACGAAGGGCTTTTAAGATTGTAAAACCGTTTGAACCAGGCATCATGACATCCAAGATGACAAAGTCACTTGGTTGTTGATTAAAGCGCTCCAATAGCAAATCTCCTGTCGGAAAATCTTCTACTTCAAATTCTTCTTTTTCCAAAAAAGCTTTAATTGCTAAGCGAATATTATCATCATCATCCGCAATGTATATTTTTTTAGTCATTAAATCTCCTCCTCATTTATCATATCTACTAATTCATGAATAAGATACATCCGATTATCCAGCGCATGGATTTGTTCTGCGCATACTTGAAGCTCGTTGCTAAGGTGGTCTGGCATTTCCCCACCATACTTATAACGAACCTTGTGTTCCAATGTCGCCCAAAAGTCCATTGCTGACGTACGAAGTTGTATCTCTACGCGGCAAGTTTGGTTGTCAAAAAGGGGACCAAGATAAACTTCCAAAATCATATGATAAGAGCGGTAGCCACTTGGTTTCAGATGCTCCAAATAATCCTTTTCACTGATAACCTTAAAGCCTTCTTGACTTTTGATAATATCCACTATTTCGTAGATATTTTTGGCATAAGCGCAAATAATCCTTACACCTGCTATATCGGATAAATATTGTTCAGCAGCTTCTGCTGTCACAGGCAAACCCTTTTTCTTCAACTTACCCGCAATACTTTCTGGGGATTTTATCCTCTTCTTGATATGCTCAATTGGATTAACCGGTTCATAAGCGTTATAGTAGGCATTGAGATTAGAAAATTCGGTCATTATGACCGCTAAGGCGCATTCGTATTTGACCAGATTTTGTTTAAGTTTTTCAAATTCTTCTACTTCAAAACGAGTATTCATTATTTCTTTATTCATGTCCCATTCCATTCTTGAAAGAGTTTTCACATACACTCATTATAACAAAGACTGCAAAATTTATCAGTTTTAAGGTCTCTATTTTTCTTCCTTTTTCCTCTTAAACTCTCAGCTAAAACGAAAAGAGCTTTCGCTCCTTTTCTATCACTCATGTATTCTGATTAAGTTATGCTTGATACATCACAAGAAAATTATACGCCATCACTCTTAAAGTCCACTCAATTAAAACTTAAAATTTTCTAAAAGACAGGCATTTTGTATTTTCTCTTGGTATTTTTGATAAATCACTTGCTGATTAGTGCTTATATGCTTGAAGTCCATGCACCGTCTTGGTCGCGGAGGATGAGATTAGGACGAGCTGCTGCTACCTGTGAAACAAGACCGACATTTATATTTAAAATAGCAAATGATCCTAGATGCCCACTGGCTAAAACTGCCCATGATCGGTTATTGTTAAACAATGTTCTCGGCCTAAATCCGCCACCTCCACGTGAAGCCATTGTTGGGAAAGCTTTTTCTGGACCCGAAAGATGATTGAGTTCTGCTAGGGAAAGAGCAAAGGCCTTCTTCTCCCCATTAGGGTCAACTGCCGTAAAGTCATTTTTCAAAGCAGCCGGAAAGGCCGGATGTTCAAAGTCTAGAATAAAGGCTCGAGGTGTTCCCACGATTGGTATGGCTGCACTTGGAGCGTCACTTGCACTCATCCAATTCGCTATATCAATCATCCCTCCATCAGTTCCTGTGCCTACAAACTCATGCTGTACAGGTTGTACTTGACGTTGTATAACGCTGGGTAAATTGTTATACCAATTCTTCATATTATTATCCAGAGTTGAGTTATTATAGCTATCTACTTCTATAGTTATATTCCATGCACTATTAAACTGAGATGTTGCAGTTTGTACCAAATGATTTCCATCCCCCTTGTTCTCAAGATAGCGGTATTGCGTGCCACGCATCGAGAATGTCTGCCCCGGCTCCATCTCACCAAGGATAGGTAAGCCATTACGTACTTCATCCACTAACTGTTTGGCAAGGTCGCTATGGTTTTCTGGAGCTTCTTCCCAAAGGGCAGACACATCACCCTCTGTGTTAGCGACCATATTGGCAACAGCCTTAATCCCGTAATAATAATCTCCCCGAATCCCGCTCGTAGAAAAATTAGCCTGATCAAGGAGGAAAGAGGTCGCTTCCTCTGGAAAGAGCAGATTGGCCCAGTAAGCCCAACCTGTTTGAGGATCCACCACCCAGAAGTTCCCCACACGGTCTTGGACTGGTAAGGCATTCCACTGGCTGAGTAACATGACTGGCTGGTCTTGGATGACGGTTTGCCGAGCCGTGTGTGGCCCGTCTTCTGTATCGGGCGGTGTCCCTAAGAGCGAGGTGGCTGTGCTTCCGTTGGTCCAGTAGCCATCTGTCCCATTCCCGGGATGAGTGACCCCTGTGGCATCTGCTCCGGCATTGGTCCCATCAGGACTGGCTGAAGTATCGGCTTCTTCACCCGACTGGGTCCAGTCACGTCCGTCGCCTGCAGCAGCTGTCTTGTGGTTGTCGCGGGCACGGTTAAAGGTCGGCATGAAGTAAGGAGCATTCAGCTGACCTGAGCCGTCTGTCGCTGCGCGGGGATTCCAACCGACAGTCCAGCGAGCACGGGCGTTGAAGACGGCACCCGGTCCGACACGTTGGCCGACTGTGTTGCCTGAGGCTTCCGGTGTCCAAGGGGTCCATGTCCCGGTGTCTTCCTTGATGGGTTGAACCGCGTTGCCTTCTGCCACTTCTTGTGGGTCGGCTTGGACTAAGGACTCGCCATTGATTTCCATGTATTCGAGGAGTTTAACGCGCACCAAGATAGGGGCATCGCCAAAGTTCTCCGCGAAGACGTCCTTGTTGCCTGAGGTGCGGTCAAAGTAGTCGTGCAAGCGGCCGACTTCTTCAAAGTTGATATTGCCACTGCGGTCATTGATGGCCCGCTGTGTGAAGGAGAACCATGCGAAAGTTCCTGAGATCAACAACAAAACCGATAATATGGCTAAAAGAACGCCCAGCTTTCTCTTTTGTTCCATTTCCATTTTTCCACCTACTCCATAAATATGATGTAACAAAAAGATTTCTTTCGTTACAAACTCTAAGAGTATTATAAAAAAAAAGAAAGAAAATGAAAGTGAAATAGTATTTAGATGAGGAGAACAGTGCTTTTTAAAGTGACTTCAAGCTATCCAAAGGCCGTGGCTGAGCTGCTTTACAGGGAAGGGCAAGAAGATATAAGCAGTGGCTTGTGGGAGAGTCCTTTCATTTTCATCAACCACTGCAGCTATAAAAAAATGGCAGTAGATTTTCATCTAGCGCCATAGAGTATACAAGCTCCATAAAGTGTACAGATTATTGTAATTTTATGTGTTGAAATAAATAAGAAGTGCTAGGAGAGACAAAACTGCCGTAACAGTCCAAAACACGATATCAATCTTCCACTCGCTCCAACCTTTTCCTTTGCCCGAAAAGCCGCCAAGTTCAAAATGGTGATGAATGGGTGTCATGCGGAAAATACGTTTCCCATGTGTCAGCTTGAAGTAAGAAACCTGCATCATGACGGAGACTGTTTCCAAGATGTAGATAAACCCAATCAGAAGAAGGGACCATTCTGCATGCAGCAGGATGGAAATCATGGCAATAAAACCACCAAGGGCTAGACTTCCAACATCTCCCATAAATATTTTCGCAGGCTTGTGATTGAAAACAAAGAAAGCAAGTAAGCCACCAATAACAGATAAGAGGATGAGAAGTACATCATACCGTCCCTGCGCAACAGCTATGACAGCATAGGCACTTAAAGAAATAGCAACCGTGATACTTGCTAAACCATCAATACCGTCTGTAAGATTCACAGCGTTTGACCAGCCAACGAGCCAGAAAATAATGAAAATGGCAAAGAACCAGCTCAAATCAATTTTCCAGCCCAGAATATTGAGAACATTTGTACTGTCTACTTGCATCAAAATCAGATAAGAAACGATACCCGTAGCGATTTGTGCTATAAGTTTGTGGCTGGCTTTGAGACCCCCATGATTTTTTTGACTAAAGACTTTCATGAAGTCATCTAAAAAACCAATCAGCGCGTACATTGCTAAAACCCACCATGCTGTAATAAACATGGGTGTGAATTGGCCAAAGGTGAGAGCGAAGACGGCTGAAACGAGGAGCGCTGAAACGACAAATACCAGTCCTCCCATTGTTGGTGTACCTGCCTTGCTGGCATGCTGTTTTACTTCTTCAAGCGTGGGTTGTCCCCCAAGTTTTTTCTTGTGAAAAAACATAATAAAGCGTGGAATTCCAATCATGGTTAAAACCAGCGCAACTAGAGCTGCTAAAAATGCAGTGATTAACATAGTGCCTCCGACTGTTACTTGGAAACTTTGTTTCCTTTTTTGTAGTTAGAGCTTTCCTAGCTCAAAATTGAAAGAGGCGAAAAATTTCGCCTAATTCATTGTCACTGTGATTGTTTGATTATCTTTAAGCTTGGTTCCCATCACCACACTTTGTGTGTTAACATGGTTACCAGAGCCTTGATATTCGACTTTCAAGTTATACCATTTGGCCAGCTGTTCAACTTGATCTTTAGACCATTTGAACATATCGGGCATGAAGTGATCCCCATCAGTGAGGAGCATGACAGGTGAATTTGCCTTGACTTCTTCACCTTTAGGTACAGATTGGTCAGTTATTTTCGTCCCTTGACCTATAACGACCGGTGCTAAAAGATTACGACGGAGCTCATCTGAAATCTTACCAGGTGCTTCCCCTTCATAATTTCCAATAGTAACTTTACCCTCTTTTAAATTAGCCATATCTGATGCAGCTGCATCCTGATTCTTGATTTGTTCCGCCCGTGTCATCAATGGGTTGGCAACATCTGAAATGTAAGTCAATGACCAAGGATTTGACGGAATTTTAATATTCATGTAGAAGATAAAGTCGGGATTTTCTGGTGGATACATGGCTACAGCAGAATAAATATTGTCTTGCATGCCTTTAAGATATCCTCCCGTTTCTGACGCAATTTGTGCTGTCCCTGTCTTCACAGCCATAGTATTCCCATTAACCATAAAGAGTGGACCAGGAGAATGTCCTTGCGATTCGGTAGTGAGATAAGAAGTTCCCCATGTTGGATCTGTGTTAACACCAACCATTAAATCTTTTGTTTTGTTCACAGCATTTTCAGAAACTGGTCGCCCAATCACTTCTGTCTGATTTTTCAAATAAGTGTTGTTGTCTTTATTTACAATCCTATCAACAATGTGTGGCTCAAGCATTACGCCTTTATTGGCGAAACTGGTCCAACCACGCAAAAGCTGGATTTGAGTTGTACTGATCCCTTGTCCAAATGAAGATTGGACTTGAGATACTGGATTACTGTCGTCAGGAAGTGAGCCGAACTGCTCTCCGCCCATACCGATACGTGTAGGTATACCAAATCTAAAACGACGCAAATAGCTGTCCCAGAGATTATTTCCCATATTTTGGACAATCCGTGTCATTCCTGTATTACTTGACATCATGAAGCCTTCAGCGAAGGTAACTGTGGATGGTAATTTAAAGCTGCCATCTTCAGTCTCATTGGCGTCCCAGTCATTAATTACAACATCGTATAAGTTTACACGGCGATAGTAAGAGGCGTTCAAGTCTACCTTATTGCTATCCAAAGCTGAGGCCATGAGGAAAGTTTTCATGACTGATCCAGGTTCAAACTGCGACTGATAAAGCATACTATTTTCCGTAAAATGCGGCTGTTCTCGCGTTGCCTTATCATTAAAGTTATTGGAGCTAAAAGTCGGGCGTTGCGTTGTGGCTAAGATATCTCCTGTATGCGCATCCATCAGTGTAGCTGAGAGCTGTTGACCTCCAGACCTTTTCACGGCTTCATCCATGAGTGTTTCTAGAGTGCTTTGCAAACGTGCATCCAAGGTTGTATAAATATCCTGACCATTTTTGACTGGTTTGCTTACTGTTGTTGTTCCAGGTAAAGGACGGCCATAACGATCTTTTTCATAAGTTTCTTCGCCATTGCTGCCACTCAAGATATCGTTAAAGGAAGCCTCTAAGCCATTAATACCAACCAAACCTGAGTTTGGATCACCTGGTGTTTTCTGTTGCGCAATACCAATAAACTGTGAAGCATAATTAGGTTCTGGGTTTGAGCGTGTCACATTGGCTGTGAAACCAATCCCGACTATGCCTGCATCTGCCGCATCCTTTTTCATCTGCTCCATCTTAGCCAGAGGAATTTTGGTTCCTGCCGATCCAAATTGGACTTGTGCTTTACCTGAATTTAATTGTTGTTCAATGAGTTTTTTGTCAATCCCCAACTCTTTATTTAGAAATTCTGTAACTTTTGGGAAGTCTGCCTTATCTACATAGAGCTTATTGTTGTTGTTGTCAACTTGTGCTTTATCAAGGACCGCATAAACAGTGTAATCACTGGCATCTACAGCCAGAGGGACACCATTTCTGTCGAAGATTGTTCCACGTTTAGCATAGACAGTGGTTGTATTTAAATAATTCGTTTTGGCCATTTCGGAGAGGTTGACACCACCGATTTCGTTCACTGTAATAATCCAGACAAAGCGGAATATAAAAATCGCAAACAGAGCAATAGCTACCAAAAATAGACTTTTACCTACACGTTTACGATTTTCTTCAGGCCTTTGATGGCTTTTTTTCGCTTTTTTCGAAATACGTCTGAAAGGAAGGGTAATTATTCGAAAAATATTTTTCATTTTGTCGCTTTCAATACATTATCAGAGTTGTAGGAGATACCATGGTCATCTATAACTTTTTGAAGTTTGTCTTGAGAGGTGAGCTCCTGAATTTTCTGATCATATTCAGAATTTTTTTGTTCTTTAGCAGTAATCTGACTGTTATAGTGCAAGGTTCTACTTTCTACTTCTTGCGTTTTAGTTTGGATGAAGAGCTGAGTAACTGCCAAAACTAATGCGACAATTACCATAGAAAGATAAAATACTTTTTCAACTCCAGAAAAGCGTTTAAATTTTTTAGCTAAAACTTCTGGTGCCAATGAATCTTTTGAAATTGCATAGCTGTCCTT
Organism: Lactococcus garvieae; assembly: GCF_016758115.1. Lineage (GTDB taxonomy): Bacteria > Bacillota > Bacilli > Lactobacillales > Streptococcaceae > Lactococcus > Lactococcus muris. The sequence continues at coordinate 20,354 of NZ_WIVG01000014.1, read as the reverse complement.
TTTGGCTGCTGTTTCAATATCAAAATATTCTTTAGGTTGTGCGGCCATATTTTTCTCCCCTCTCTAATTCCATACTTATTTTTTTCAGATGTTAATTTCTTTGTTTTTCTGCTACACGAAGTTTAGCACTGTGCGCACGGTTGTTAAGCTTAAGTTCTTCGTCACTTGCAAGAATCGGCTTGCGATTGACCAGTTTTAGTTTGGCTTCCATATCTTTTGGAAGCAGCGGCAATCCTTTAGGGACATTAACGGTGCTGTATTCTTTAAAAATTGTTTTGGTCAAGCGATCTTCTAAAGAATGAAAGGTAATCACGCTGATCCGTCCGGAAACGTTAAGCAAATCAATTGCTTCTTCTATTGACTCCTCTGCTGCTCCAAGCTCATCATTCACTTCAATTCGAATTGCTTGAAAAATGCGCTTAGCTGGATGTCCTTTTTTCTTAAGTTCTTTTTGTGGAAGTGCAGACTTGATGATGTCTGCTAATTCCGTTGTCAACTCAATAGGTCTAAGCTTACGGGCTTGTTCAATCTTTCGCGCCACCTGCTTTGAAAACTTTTCCTCACCATAACGGTAAAAAATTCGGACCAAATCTTCATAAGGGTAATCATTGACCACCTCATAAGCAGACAGTGCCTGAGACTGATCCATTCTCATATCTAAACGCGCTTCTTTTTTGTAGGAGAAACCACGCTGGTTGTCATCAAACTGTGGACTAGATACACCTAAATCATAGAGTATACCGTCAATTTTTGTAATCCCCTGCTCCCCTAACTTTGAGCGCAAGTAGCGGAAATTACTTTTTATCAGAGTAACTTTGTTCTCATCCAAAGCCGTTTTCAGACGAACTTTGGCATTTTCATGCGCTGCATCATCCTGATCAAAGGAATATAGATGCCCTGTTGTCAACTTACTCAAAAGATATTCACTATGTCCTGCTCCTCCAAGGGTTGCATCAACATAGATGCCATCAGGTTTAACCTCAAGCATATCAACAGTTTCGTGTAGCATTACAGTGTCATGCTTGAATTCCATGTTTACAAGTTTACAGGCAAAAAGCCCCTTCCTTCCCTAATAGCTAATATTCATTATAACATTTTTCTCGAAAATGTATAGTAGTTTGCAACCTATTGTAAACTTTTTTTCTTGCTGCCCCTCAATGCTTTGTTTTCTGGCGCTTGTACAGTGCATTTGCCATTTTATAAAGGAGTTTATTTACGGGCAAGTCAAATTCACCTACGTATTCTTCAATTCGTGGATTAAAATGCTTTTTAAATTTCAAGAGTCCATCTTTTTCTGAAAGAGAATTTTCTAGTCCCCCCATATTCAGTGTGTTTGCTCCATTTTTGAAGGCATGTTGTATCGTTTCAAACCATACTAAGTACGAAGGGTAATATTTTTGAAATGCAGTATCTGTTCCTGCATAAAGTGTCTCTGCTGCACCAAAAGCATTGATAGACAAGGTTCCTGCTACAGGGATGATTTCTCCTTTTTCAGCAATGAAGGCTGAAATATCAGAAATGTTTTTTTCAGCAATTGCAAGTTCTTCACTTAAAACTTTGAGACGTTTTTCATTTTTGGCTTTTGTTTGATTAGCCTTAATTTTTGCCACGTTGGCTTCCATATCTTTTTTAACTTTAGCCATATCAAATTTCACCAAAGTTATAAAAGCATCTGAGCCATAAGTGTCCAAAAGTTTGGTGTAATAATCTGCGTCACGAAGGTTCACATTCTTACGTGCCTCAGTTTTTTTCATTAATTCAGCAAAAGCAGGAACTAACTCCTTTCCACCAAAAACAATTTCTGGATAAGAATTTCGGGCCTTGCGAATAAATTGACGTGTTTTTTTGTCCAGAGTTTCTTCTGAAAAATCTTCCCTATAAATGACCGCATTGTAACGCGGTTGGATCGTATCATGCATCTCTGTCGTACGTCCAGTGTATTCCACACCAGCATTTGTTAAATTTGTCATGATATCATAGGCATCATCAAATTTGTAGGCAGGATCAAATTTGATAAAAAGCGCTCTTTGACTTTTACCAAATTTCCTTAATTCTAACAAAACAAACTTTAACAAAGCTTTATCTGTGTAATCCATCAAAATACCACGTGGAATATACAGCATTGTAAAACCAAGTGGAAGAGGTCGAATCAGGACCATACTGCTCGCAACCAATTCATCCTCTTGATAAAATCCAATGATTTCTGATTTCCAGCTGCTCTTGATTGTGGCCCATTTTGAAGTTTGTAAGAGGTTTGGCATGCCGGAGGCAGCAACAAACTCATCGTGAAGGTGAGCGTCAAGCCCAATTTTTACTGTATACATACTTTTATTCTATCAAAAATTATTAAAAAAAACAGGCTCAGCTTGAGCCTGTGCAAACAACTGGGGTAGCTGGATTCGAACCAACGCATGAGGGAGTCAAAGTCCCTTGCCTTACCGCTTGGCTATACCCCATTGCCTATCTTTCGACAACAGTAAGTATTTTATCAAATTTATTCATGGATTTCAAGAATTTACTTTTTTTCAAAGAAGAAGCAAGATTTTTGTCCCTTCTGTTTTTATATATTTTCAAACCATAAACTTTAAACTGACTTATTCTGCTTTTCAAAATTCAGAAACTGAGCTTTATTCATGTGCCTCCATTCCTGTGGTTGCAACTTCTATCGCTGTCCTTTTACCTGTCCTTTCACATGAATAACTTTGCTTTTCAAATTCTTTTGTCCAATTGTTCGTCATGAACTAAAAAGAAGCGCCCGACAAAAAACTTTGTGTGAACGCTGTCGCTCATTTATTTTTATCTTTTGAAAAATATGGAAGCCTCGAAAAATTCGTTAACCCACCTTGACTGATTGGCGAATGAACTTCAATATCGGGGGGATTCATCTTCATCATAGGTTTTACATTATTATACACCTAAATTATAAGCTTTTATTGCTTCTTCCAGTGCCTCAGAAAACTCACGGGTAACAGCAATTTCTTTTCCCGAACTTACAGCCACGAAGCTGCCATTTTCCTCAGTGATTTCAGCAATAATTTTTTTCCCTGATTTTACTTGAACACCTGTTTCTGTATCAATAATTTCAATTTCTGTATCTTTTTTCTTAGGCATAATCAGTCTCCTTATCATTCTTTTTGAGGCACTTTCCTCAACTGTTCAATGATACCATTTTGATTGACTTTTGTCACGCTATTCTTTTGTGCAAGATCTCGTTCATTAACCCAATAAATAGTGAATAAACTGCTAGGTACTTTAGTTCATATTTGTCTCTATGTCAGGATTTTCAAATAGAGGTAAATTTATTTTCTTTAGCATTGATTCTCAGTGAGCTTCCTCAATCACATACTGTTCGTCATAAAAGATTACTAAACAAAATAGAGTCCAGCAATTATTTAGTCTATAAATTAAAGGGACATACTTCTTTCACGACTCGTTCATTTCTATAAAGATTTCAGTTCTTGCGCCAACTCCTGATCTCTAGAGACTACCTCCGAAATTTTAGCCTTAATCTTATTCTCAAGATTTTCGAACTTTTCACTCGTGCGCTTCACTTGACTTATCTTGTGTTGGTATATTTGTGTAGGAGTGCCCACAATAGCCTCATGAGTGAAACCTGCCTCTTCAAGAGCTTCATAAACTTCCCATTTATCCAACTGATTGCCTATACTCATAGCTTCAGATAGTGTTTCTTGCCAGTGTTCCTCTACTTGTTTGATCCCATCTTGATAAAGTTTCATAACTTTACTCAAAGCCAAGTTAAATTCAGCCCTAGCAGTAGAAACAATGGCTAGAGCTTGGGCAGAGTCCAAATATATTTCTTCTGATGAGGATAGTCCACCTCCACCTTCCAAAAAATTAGTGCGAAGATATTCCAATTGAAACATTGCTTGTGAAAATCTAACATTTAAAAGACTTTGACTTTGTTTTATACGAGCAGCAGTCATAGCCGAAGATTTTGGAAGTTTGACCATTCCATCTTTATCAAATTTCCAATCTGCTAAATCATGACTATCTCCATCTAACCAAACTATGGTACCATAATCTTCACTATTAAAAAATTCTGAGTTAAAGTCATTCCACACTGTTACATTATCATTCTTTCTCCGATAATTAATAAACCAATCTGAATGACTCTTCATAAATTCTTTTTCCCTTTTAGACAGCGAACCATACTGAAACCAGCCATTAAAAACAGTTGTAGGAATATGAAATTTGGCTCCGACTTTGAGCATATATGCTGACTGAGAATATCCAGAAAGTTGAGTTATTTTCCAGTTTGGATGATTTTCCATTATATCTTTAACAAATTGTTCAGCAGAGGATTCTTGAAGAGAACCTATATCCGTTACTGCATCGAGGGCTTCCAATAAATCAATAGGCTGACTTGGATCAGTTCCAGCAGCTACCACCGTAACTTGACTATAATCTACATGACCTCCTTTGACTGGTGCAACTGCCATTCCTTGAAATCCCCATTTCCCATTTTCAACAGAGATAACTCTAAATTCTTGACCACCAGATAATTTGAGAGTATTTTCTTCCCTTGACTTAAGTTGATTATCTGATTTAGCGACATAGGTCACGTACTTCCCACCTTTATATGCTGGATCCACTAAATATACTTGCTGATTCAAATCTCTTAATATTTTATCACTATTCATTTATTGTTCTCCTATAGAACCATCAGAGTAAATAACTTTTACTAGCGATTCTGTTTTACCATTCTGTAATTTTGGACGCGCAATAGAACCCACATAATTTTCATTTTCTTTGTCATTAAGAGTCATGGAGATGCTAAAGTTTGACTTGCTCACTGAGTCGGTTGAAACTGTGACATTCACCAATGTAAAACCAGTCATTGAATCATAAGAATAATCTTTATCGAAATCTATTTTTTTTAAACCTGAATAAGTATTTTTCACTTGCTCAGCCGCAATCTTTTCCATTTTCACAACTTCAGATAATTGCTGTTTTTCTTTTTTTATATTTTCTTTATTCATGTGTAATCTCCAAAAAAATCCTACTCCAACAATAGCCATAAAACAAATAATCATTATTTTCATCTGTTTTTTTATCTTCATTTGCTCATTTCCTTTTCAATTTCTTCTACTTTTTGAATTTAAAAAATGACTTTTAAAGTAATATCAGCTAAAACTTGATAATCATTAGGAGTAATCTTCATTTGGTAACTTCACGTTTTTCATTACTATAAGTTACCTCTCGTGAGTCTTTTTTAGTTGAACTTTCACCATGCCCTAGGATGTATAATTCAGACATTCTTTGTCTTAGGGGATATACGAAATATTCCGTTCCTACAACCCAAGAATAGCCATTTCCAGCGCTATTTCCTTCAGTTGCAAATACTGCCTTAGTCGCATAAGGTTCTTCTTTTTATGATAATGCTGATTGTCTTTGATTTTCTAAATTCTTCTTGTGTACTCAATCTCCCAAAATAATAACAATAGACATAACACCTAAAATACTTTTTTAACTTTCTATAGTACATCTAAAAATTTATTGCTCTTTTATGAAGCACGTCCGTTCAGTACAAAAGCAAAAAGATTGTTCTTTTCCTCACATTTTTATTTTATCATTCAATTTTCGATATTGTCAAGAAATCTTAAGGTTTTGAAATCAAGTAAAGCTTCTTATCCTATGTTGCTTTTTACAATGTGTAAAAGTTTAATAAACACTGTTTTTTGAAGGATGTACTTATGAATGTGAATACAAGCTTCAACAGAAAGGAGTATTCTTATTGCTAATAAAGTACTATTCATTGTTTTTGAAATAGACAGTTTTCTAATCGTTTTACCAATGTTTATCGCCCGATTGATGAAAAAATAAAAAACCGTCTGGCTTTGCAAACTAACGGTTCTTTTTATTCCTACTACCGATTATTCGGAGGTACTGAAAATTTTTATATTTCTACTCAACCTCACTCTCCAGCTTTCCCATCAGAACCAAGTACTTGAATTTTTTGTTTCACAAGTTCTTTGACTGCTTGTTTAGCTGCGGAGTTATATTTTTTCGGATCTACGACTTTTTCATCTTCGGAGAGGTAAGATTTAATGGCATTTGTGAAAACAGCGCGAAGTTCAGTGGCATAATTAACTTTAGCAATCCCCATAGCAACAGCTCTTGCAACATCTTCGTCAGGGATGCCTGACGTGCCGTGAAGCACCAATGGCACATCACCCGTTTTCGCTTTGACAGCCTCTAAGACGTCATATTGTAACTTTGGTTCTGCTTTGTAAAAGCCGTGTGAGTTGCCGATACCGATAGCTAAAAAGTCAACATTTGTAGCTTTGACAAATTTTTCAGCTTCTTCTGGATCGGTAAAAGCTACCGTCTCTGCATTATTGCCATCTTCTTTGCCACCAACGATACCTAGTTCAGCTTCTACTGGAATACCCATCGAGTGTGCCATCTTGACCACTTCTTCGGTTATTGCGACATTTTCTTCAAATGGTTTTTTCGAAGCATCAATCATCACCGAAGTATAACCTGTACGCAAGCAACGCGCCACACGTTCAAAATCATCCCCATGATCAAGGTGCATCACTACAGGTACAGAGACCTTGTCTGCTGCTGCTTTAACCATGTGGTAGAACATTTCTGGTGGTGTCGTATTGAGCGTGCCCGAAGTTGTTTGGACAATGACGGGGGCATTCATCTCTTGCGCTGCTTCTACAATCGCTTCTGCCATTTCCATATTTTCTGCGTTAAAGGCACCAATGGCATAGCCATTTTTAAATGCCTTTTCTATCATTTCTTTACTTTTTACAAGTACCATTTTTTCTCCTCTTCGCGTCTTTGTTTTATATTTTCTCTACTTTGAGTTGGTCAAACAAAGCTTGATAATTTGTCCGATTAATATGACCTGTCTTCGCCTCCTGCGCATTGAGCATGCCACACACATTAGCACCTTTCAAGGTATTCTCAACCGTTTCATTCTGGCTTATCCCATAAACAAGTCCTGCAACAGTCGCATCGCCGGATCCGACAGGATTTACTACATCTATTTTAGGGATTTTTACACGATAAAATTCATCTGAAACTTTAGCAAATGCGCCTTCTTTTCCAAGAGAAACCACAATCCACTCAATACCGTCAAAAAGCCTATCCTGTAAACTTTCTTTGATATTTTCTAAGGTGACTTCTTTCCCTAACAAATCCGTCAACTCTTCCAAGTTGGGTTTGATTACACTTGGCTTATGTGGGTTTTTAAGCACTGCTTCAAGTGCGCTTCCCGAACAATCCAAAACTACTGTTTTCTCCTGCTTGTTGGCAATTGCGATAAGCTCAGAATAGAAAGTTTCCTGTAAGCCATCAGGCAGAGAACCTGAAATGGCAATTGCTTCAACTTCAGCTAACATTGCTTTAAAATTGTCAATAAACTCTTCGGCTTCTTCCCTTAAAATCCGTTGCCCTTTTTCTAAAATCTCGGTCTGTTGTCCTTCGTGTAAAATCGCAATACAGTTACGTGTCTTTCCAGAAATCTTAGTAAATCGACTATCAATGCCTTCACTTTTTAAGTTCTCGACAATCTGCGCACCTAAGATATCGTCAGCAAATCCTGTCGCTAAGACCTCTGCACCTAGTTCTTTTAGCACACGTGAGACATTGAGCCCTTTACCACCAGCCGTTTTACCAACCTGTACTACACGATTGACCGTATTTAAGTGAAAGGCTTCCAATGGATATGAAATATCGATAGCAGGATTGAGTGTGACTGTTAAAATACTCATGGCTTACTGCTCTCCTATTTTTCCAGAGGATGGATAATCACGCCTTTTACGACACGGTTCACTGTGCCTGATGCTGAAGGTGTATCAGGCGTGTTTTTCACCAAAATTGAAGCATTCAAGGCAATGACATGAGCAAATGCAAATGCTGGGAAGACAAGATAGGCTTCTTTGAGCTCTGGCGCTTCTTTATACGTAAAGCCTTCAGTAAGATTTTGCCCGATGACGACTGTTCGCTGAGCAATTGCATCACCTGCAACCTCCTTGTAGAGATCCAAGTCATATTGACGTGTATAAGCGTTATTGGCAGCAAAGACGAAAACGACAGTATTTTCATTAATGAAAGATTTAGGGCCATGACGGAAGCCCATCGAGCTGTCAAACATGGTTGCTATTTTTCCTGCTGTTAATTCCAAAACCTTGAGTTGGGCTTCACGTACAAAACCTGAAAGTGTACTTGATCCCACGTAAACCATACGGTCTGTATCGTCATTTAGAAAACTTACAATTTCCGTTTCTCGCTGAAAAACATCTGCGGCCAAGTCCGCGGCAATGCTGACCTGCTTTTCTTTATCCGAAAGTTCTTCTGTTGAAAAAATAAGCGTTGATAAAAGCGTCATTGAACTGCATGATCCGGTCATTGCAAAACCTTTATCGTTAGACTCATCTGGCAGGATGCAAGTCAACGCATTTTCCATGGTGAGGGCTTGCTGAGCGAGCTTGCCTTCTTTGGCACAAGTGATGACCAACTGATAACTGTCTTGGACTAGCTCTTCGACAATATTGACTGCTGCGACAGATTCAGGGGAGTTCCCACTGCGTGCAAAGGAAACCAACAAGGTCGGTGTATTCTGCTCCAAAGTAGCTTGTGGAGCCGCTACGATATCTGTTGTTCCGATTGATTCAAAACGGAAATGTTCCGTATCTCCCAACTCAATTAAACTTTTAAGTACGGTGTCACCCACATATTGCGAGCTACCTGCCCCAGTGAAAATAACTCGGATAAAGCCATGTTTTTCGATCAGTTTTGCTAAGAAAGCATCAATTTCTGTTTTTCTTTCTGCGTATTCTCCGAAAACCTTGCGCCATAATTCTGGCTGCCCTAAAGTTTCTTTAACGGTGATAGCCGCGCCTAGTTCTTTGAGTCGTTCTTCTGGTAATTGAAGCATATTATTCCCTCGATTTCTATTTTTCTTTAAGCTTATGGTGTCTATTATAAGGTGATAAGCATAGGAAAATTTTCCAAATGGCACTTTATCAAAACGGAAATTTTTCCTGATTTCAAGGGGATGTTTCAATGCTCCATAGAATTATTTCGTCACATCATGAAAAACCGAGAAGTTCCAGTACTTCAGTTAAATGCTCAACGCACCTGTCCGCCTGACTCTGGTCACTGCCAAATCGTTGGTCTCTAAGCGCCCAAACCGTTGCGCCCGCTGCTTTTCCAGCTGTGATTCCATTAGGTGAATCTTCAATGACAAGCACATCAGATGCTCTGGCATTCAACTGCTCCATGGCAGACAAATAAACAGCAGGATGGGGCTTGGACGCTGCAAAATCTTCGCCAGATGAAATAACCTCAAAATATTTACGAAGATTGTGTGTATCTAGAACTTCTGCAATTTCCTCGTGTGACGAACTTGAGGCTAAACCAATCTTTAGTTTTGTTTCAGACAAGCGTTGCAGCACAACTTTCACATCGGGAAAGAGCATTTCCTCGATGGGAAAATGGCTCCTTTTTTTATAGGTGAAGAACTCTTTTTGTAACCTTGCCGCTTCTTCCTTATCAAAATCCTCTCCCAAAATGAACGGCCACAAGTCTCTCAGAGGACGACCTAAAAGTTCACGGCGATTTAGATGGGCGATCGGAATGCCCTTTTTCTCGAAAAAAGCATCAAATACTTGGGCATAATGATATTCCGTATCGACCAATACGCCGTCCATGTCAAAGATAATCGTATTAAAGCTCATCTTATACTCCTGCATATGCAAGGTTTTCTGAAGCTTCTTCACTATTTTCAGCGAGTTTTTGGTTAATGATTGACACAATCTCTGCTTGACTGTCCGCTGCTTTTAACTGGTCAATCACCGCTGGTATCATGAGCATTTTTGCGACAGATGAGAGCAATTGCAGGTGTGCCGTACCTTTTTGATGTTCGGGGATAAAAAGTCCGATGACAAAAGTAATCGGTTGCCCATCTAAGCTATCCCAAGCAATGCCTTTCTCATTTTTTACAATAATCAAACTGGCTTTATTAATATTTGACGATTTAGCATGTGGGATGGCAAAGCCGTCCATCATGCCTGTTGTTCCTTCGAGTTCACGTGCCACTAACTTTTCTTTGACTTCTTCCTTGTCCGTAGCGATACCTCGTTGGACCGTTTTTTCTGCTAAAAAGTCGAACATTTCATCTCGTGTATTGAATGTCTGATTGAGAAAGACATCATTTTCAGAAAGGAATGCTGAGGGAGCTAGAATTTCTTCAGTGGCTAATTCTTTATTTTCACGTTTTTCCTTCTCCCAGCGACGTTTTTGATAGAGACCAAGTAAAATTCCACCTACTGCTGAACCAATCAAAATTGATAAAACCCATTGGAAAGCACCTGTGACAACAGGTAAAACCAGAAATCCTCCATGTGGCGCAGGAACCTTTACTCCGAAAAGATAAGTTAAAATTGAAGCGATTGAAGAACCCACCATAAAAATAGGCAAAATAATCAAGGGATTTTTGGCTGCAAAGGGAATTGCGCCCTCAGTGATATGTGTGGAACCTAAGATGAGGTTCACAATCCCTGCATTGCGTTCTTCAGTATTGTAATACTTTCTAAATACAAGCGTTGCAATACTTGTAATCAATGGCGGCGCAATACAAGCAGCCGACACACCTGCCATAAAGGAGTAATTCCCTTGAGCTAAGAGCGCTGTACCTGTAACATAGGCAGCTTTGTTGACCGGACCTCCCATATCAAAGGCACACATTGAACCAACAATAAGTCCTAAAACAATCGGGTTACTGTTTTCAAATCCAGCCAGGAAGTTCATCATGGCCTGATTGATGGTTTCCATAGGACCTGCTAGCAAATACATAGCTATTCCGACAATTGCGACTCCTAGAACCGGTAAAATAAAGACAGCTTTTAATCCATCAAGAGATTTGGGCATCTTACGCAAGAGTTTTTGAAGGAAAAGAATCAAGTACCCCGCCAAGAAACCTGATAGAATTCCTCCTAAGAAACCTGCACCACCAGCATTTGCTACGATACCACCAATCAAACCTGCAACAAGCGCGGGACGTTTAGCAATGCTTTCGGCAATGAAAGCTGACAATATTGGGACCATCATTCCCATAGCTTGTCCGCCAATATCCTTGATCATCGCTGCTGTGGCATTATATGTTGCGTGATCGGGTTCTGCAGAATGAATCCCCCAAACTGCAAAGGAAATAGCAATCAGAACACCACCAGCAACAACGAAAGGCAGCATATGCGAGACACCATTCATAAGGTTTTTGTAGATGCTGTGCCCGATTTTAGATACATCTGGTACGGTGGATGAATTTTCCGTAGTTGCTGTTCCGTCCTTGATTTTCCCTTTGCCAGCTAAGGCATCTTTAATCAAGCGGTCTGCCTCTTTAATCCCTGCTGAAACGGAAACTTCAATGATACGTTTTCCAGCAAAACGCTCTGCATGGACATCTTTATCGGCTGCAATAATTACAGCTTCAGCATGACGAATGTCCTCGTTTGTCAATTCATTTTCTACACCAATCTGTCCATGTGTTTCCACCTTGATTGATACACCTGCTTTTTTTGCTGCCGCTTCTAAAGCTTCCTGTGCCATAAACGTGTGCGCTATCCCTGTTGGACAACCTGTCGCAGCGATTATTTTATAGTTTCCCATAAATCCTCCTTATAGTTTATTCATAATTTCAGTAACAGTAATTTGCTCCATCAGCTGTGGAACATCGGAAAAGTCAGTCAAGCCCTTTTGAAAAGCTGTAGAAGAGCCAGCTGCAATTGCTGTTTGTAAATTTTTTCCGATAGCTTCGTTTTTGATTATTCCGGCTAAGAAAGTTCCAAGCAGGCTATCGCCTGCACAAGCTGTGTTGACAACTTCTCCTTGTGGTGCATTGACGGCTAAGATTTGGTCCGAATTGATAAACAAGGCACCTTTTTCTCCCAAGGAAATCAAAACATTTTTCGCTCCCTGCTCCACCAATTTTTTACCGTAATCAATCACATCTTCTGGCGTTTTTAGCGCCACATTAAACCAGTGTGCCAGTTCCTCATCATTGGGTTTAAGTAAAAAAGGTTCGTAAGGCAAAGTATCCAGTATTTCGGCATAGCTGGTATCAATAATGAGTTTCACCTTGTTCTCTTGACAAACCGCAGCAACCTCTCTTAGGAGTGTAGACGGAACACCTTCGGAAAAACTGCCAGATAAACAAAGGTAATCCCCTGCTTTGAGTTGATGCACTTGCTTTAAAAACATTTCCACTTGCTCAGGTGTAACTTTTGGCCCTTTATTAACCAGCTTATATTCCATATTTTCTTTTTTTACATGTGTAAAAACGTTGATTCTGGTTATACCGTCCACTTCGATAAATTCTGTGTGGATGCCTTCATTTCGGAGCGTGTCTTCGATGAAATTTCCAGTAAATCCAGCCTTAAATCCCAGTGCTGTACTTGCCACTCCGAGTTTCTGCAAGATTAAAGAAACATTGACTCCTTTTCCATTGGCTTGAACATCGTACTCGTCTGTACGGTTTACTATTTTAGGAGACATCTCCTTGGTGTCAATAAAAAGATCAATGGCTAAATTTAGTGTAGCTGTGTAGATCATTGAACACCTCACTTTCTTTTTATCATAGTCTTATCATAGCGCATTATTTTTGTACGCGCTTACAAATTTTTGACATTTCTGAAAAATGTTACACTTCTATTTTTAAATTTGCTATACTTAGGTTAATAATTTTTGAAAAATAGGGAGGTATATACTGTGAGTACTAAACTAAGTGACTCTGAGCAATATTTATGGAATTATATTGAGCGTAATATTATAGAAATCCCTAACTATTCCATTGCTGAATTAAGTGTTGAAGCTGCGGTTTCAACGGCAACAATCGTACGTACACTAAAGAAAAAAGGCTATTCTGGCTATGCCGACTTCAAGTATAAACTTAAAGAACGAAGAAAGTTACATGAGGATTTTTCACAGTTTGATCAAGAGGATGAAGGGATTCGTTTCGTCATTACCAAAAATGAACAAGAAGTGATGCGGACCCTCTCGATGATTAACATTCAAAAACTTGAAGAAGCAATTCGGATCATCACTGCTTCAAGACGGCTCATTTTGTTTGCCCGCGGTTTTTCCGAAATGGTCGCTCAAGAGATGATGACCAAGTTTCAACTGACAGAAAAATACTGTGAGTTCTTTACCGATCCTGAAATCATCAAAATCATGAGTAAAAAGTTATCTCCTGAAGATGCTGTCCTCTTCATTTCTTTAAATGGTGAAACTCCAGAGCTGGTAAATGCTGCGCAAAATTGCCAGCAGCACAATATTGCAACGCTTCTTCTTACGACAGCTGGTGAATCTACGCTAGCTGCCCTCTCTGACGTTGCTCTAGTTGGTTTTAAATCAGACGGCTCCTTTTTCCCAGACTATGAAGTACGCTCACGACTTCCTCTGACCATTCTTTCACGGATATTACTGGATTCTTATGCCTTAAGAAAAAAAGAAACACAAAAAAAGTAAGTGTGGAACAAGCGCACTTACTTTTTCCTTGTTACGGCCAGATTGAAGGCCAGATACCGATTCCTGAGCCGAGAATACCCAGACAGAGGAGCAAAAGGATACAACGAATCGGTGTCCACTTATGCTTTTGCATGAGATAGAACAAGAGCAAAGTTAATCCTAACGGCAACATTGATGGCAAGATACCATCTAAGATGGATTGAATATTAATTTTAGCTTCGCCGTTTGGTATGACTATATTTACTGAAGTAGCCCCCATAGCTGAAGTCAAGGCTCCAACTACGAAAATCCCAAGGATAGAGGCCGCACGTGTAAATTCTTTTGCATTAGCAGTCATGATGCTAATGGCATCTGTTCCTTTTCGGTAAGACCAATGCATCAAGAAGTAACGCAAGCCGAACTGTACAGCATTGAAAATCAAGAGGAAGATGAACGGTGCTGCGATATTTCCAGCAATGGCCATATTGGCTGTAATACCAGCGGTGATTGGTACAAGCGTGAACCAGAAGAGCGCATCACCAATCCCTCCAAGAGGTCCCATCGCTGCGACACGGACAGCACGTATCGTTTGAATATCTGTTTTATTTTGCTCAAGTGAAAGCACAATCCCCATGACAAAGTTAACCAGAAATGGGTGTGTATTGAAAAATTCTAAGTTGTGCGCCATTGAGGCTGAAAGATCCTTTTTGTCCGTGTGGATTTTTTCCAAGCCGGGCAAGATAGAGTAGAGCCAACCACCTGCTTGCATCCGCTCATAGTTAAAAGATGCTTGGAGGTAAACGGAGCGCCAAACCATTTTATTGAGTGTTTTCTTATCAAGTTGTGGTGCTGGCGTTTGATTAGAATAATTATCAGGAATATTAAATACCATCTTCATAATCTCCTTCACTAGCTGATGCTGCAGGGGCAGCTGTTTTGAGTTTTGTATTCATTTGGAAATCCCAATAGGCAAATGCAAAACCGATGACGGCAAGTAAAAGTAATGCTGGTCCTTTGAGCGCTTCAATACCAGTAACGATAACAGCAAGTACGAACCCAAGGAAGTAGAATCCCCAAAGTTCTTTGGAAACCATGACTTTAATCAAGATTGCGAAACCGACATAGCGCATCATATTTCCTGCTGCACCGAGTCCACTCATAAGCCAGGCTGGGATAGCATTTACTACAGTATCGCCAAAGGCTTGTCCACCGACGAAAAAGAGCGTAACAACAATACCAAAGATAGTACCGAGCGCACACATAGCAAGCCAGTTAATTTTAGCAATTCCGGCTGGGTTTGCTTCTTCGGCATATTTATCCGCAACACCCATTACCGGTGCCATAACTGTGAAGATTAAAGTTACACCATATTGTCCGAGTAGTGAAAATGGGATGGCAGTAGCAACGGCCGCTGCTGGTTCTAACCCAAGTGAAATGGCAAGAACTGTTGCCATAATCCCTCCGATAACCGCATTCGGTGGTTGAGCTCCTCCGACCGGCATGTTACCAATGGTCATCAGTTGATAAGTACCCCCGACAATCAAACCGGTTTGGACATCACCAAGAATAAGACCGATGACCAAACCTGTAACGATAGGCTGGTACAAAGATTGAAGTAAACTAAATTGGTCAATGGCGACAACAAAAGTCACTGCAAAGATCAAAATAATCTGAAAAATGGAAGCATCCATAAGTTTTTCTCCTTATATTTTTTTATGATTTTTGATTCGAAATAAGTAGTGCGCGATCAAGGATAAGCACCTTCATCCTAAATACACCTTCCTCATCAAAAACTCTTGTTCCCTAAACTAAATTAATTAAAGAGCTTTCCGAGTGGCTCTACGGGTGTAGTTGGCACGCGCTGTATCTCAAGCTCAACACCCAGTTCTTTCAGTTTCTTAAAAGCTGCCACATCATCGTCATCCACAGCAATGACAGTTGCAACTTGACGTTTTCCTTCTGACATGTGCATATTACCGATATTCACTTTTTTAATGGGTACGCCACCTTCAACAAGACGTAAAACATCTTGTGGGTTTTCACAGATAATGAAAATCAACTGACGATCCGCAGCTTTACTGATAATATCAATAGTCTTTTGAACACTAAAGTAGCGTGTAGCCACTCCAGTCGGTGCGGCCATATCCATCAGTGCTTGACGCTGTGGATTGCTTGCCACATCATCATTTGCGACAAGCAAAAGGTTTGAACCGACAAAACTGTTCCACTGTGTGGCAACTTGACCGTGAATCAAGCGGTTGTCAATACGAGTAAGTAAAATATTTGGCATAATAATGACCTTTCTTAATATCAAAGCGGAGACTGAGCATCCGTATTTAAATTTTATTAACTAACCTAGAAACTAGGAAAATGAACCTTTTACAATATCTGCGTGATGGCATAACGCGAAACTTTAATCACCAACTTATCCGCAAGCTTGATGCGACAGAATTCTTCATCTAAGTCAGTAATAATTCCCGTCAATCCGCCACTAAACATGACTTCACTCCCTACGGCAAGAGTCTGATGCAACTCGGCGATAACTTTTTTACGCTTGCTAAACTGCAGACCACTAACTATGCTATAAAAAGCACCGCCTAGAAGAATAAAACCAATAAAAACAAGTGAACTGTTGATAATAAATTGTGCTGTCATCTAGATGCCATCACTTTCTTCAGCTTCTTGCACTTTTTTGCCAAGCTCTAAGTCAAGAGTGACGCCATCTTTAGCTGTGGAAACAGACAAGTCAAGCATTAAATCAACTTCTGCTCCCATCATTTCTTGAGAAACAAACTCAATCAGCATGGGAAGATTCGTGCCCGTAAAAATATGCACCTTTTTCTTATCCCCTTTAGCTATCATCGCTTTATTAAAAGGTGTCCCTCCAAGTAAGTCCGTAAAAATAGCTACTTCTTCACCACTTTTACAAAAATCATTTAAAGCGTTTTGATATTCTTCAAGGTTAGTTGCTTCATCAAAAGTAAGTGTGAGCAAGTCTACCTGTGGACCAGTAATTAATTCGACTGCGCTCTTCATGCCTTCTGCAAAATGCGCATGGCCAGAAATTAAAGCTTTCATCATTTCTCCTTGTCTTCTAAATTTATTTTTATTATAAGCTATAGATTGTAGGAAATTTTTCCAAATATTAAGTAACATTTTGGTAAACTTTTCCAAATTAACCGCTTACAACTATTTTGTTTAGTTGATGCGTAAATTCAATTTTTAGAATTATATCGCCCGTTCACCGTCTACATACACTTCCGAAAGTTGCATATCAGGGCCTAGAACGATGAAATCTGCACTGTACTCTTCTTTAATCTGCCCACAGCAATCATCGATATTGACGGACTTCGCAGCAGTCAAGCTTGCCATCATAATGGCTTCCTCTGGTGTTGCAATGCCCCAGTCTACCACATTTTTAATCGCATCCTTTAACATGAGGACAGAGCCAGCCAAACTATCTCCTTCTTTAAGATGGACCGCGCCTCCTTCGACACGTACAGGAAATTCTCCCAGCATATAATCTCCATCGGGCATTCCTGCAGCACGCATCGCATCCGTAATCAAGACCGTGTGCGCTGCCCCCTTACTTTGAATTAATATTTTAGCCGCTGTCGGATGAACATGATGTTCGTCACAGATCAACTCGGCATAGGTATTTGGAAGGCTCAGTGCCGCACCAACCATTCCGGGTTCCCGATGGTTAAAGGGACTCATGCCATTAAAGGTATGGACAAAGACAGTAGCTCCCGCTTCTACTGCTGCTGTTGCTTGGGCTAAAGTAGCGTTAGAGTGCCCCAAAGCAACCGTGATTCCTCGCTTTGTTAAAGCTCGGATAAATTCGATACTTCCTTCTCTTTCAGGTGCAACGGCTATTTTTCGAATCATACCATGCGCTGCTTGGTTCCAGTTTTCGAATTCTTGCACATTTGGATCTGTCATATAAGCGGGATTTTGGGCACCTTTATGCTGAGCAGTAAAGTATGGTCCTTCAAAGAAAAGTCCTTGTATTTTGGCTCCTGTAACCCTTGGTTTATAATTTCCAACTGCTTCGCAGACTTCTCTGAGACGCCCATGTTCCCCTGTCAATGGTGTCGCGATCCAAGAAGTTACAGCTCCTCTAAGTAAGCCCTGGCTCATCTTATCAAGAAGCTCTGACTGCCCATCCATCACATCTGCGCCATCGAAACCATGTATATGTGTATCCACCAATCCTGGCGCAATCCAGTATCCTGTATAATCTTTAACCTCAGCATCTTTAGGAACTTCTTGTCTGTGTTTACCAAATTTGCCCTCTTTAATTTCTAAATAGCCGCCACTGAGCGTGTGATAAGGATAGAAAAATTTATCTGCTTTAATATAGTAAGTCATACCTTGCCTCCATTTGTCTTTTTTCTTAGTATAAATCAGAAATAGGGGGAAAATTTTCCGAAATACCCTTTGAGTGGTCGGAAACTTTTCCCAAAAAAAGCAGAGGTCTTACAACCTCTGCTTGGTACATTTAATCTTCCCTAATTGGAGCTAAATTTTTGTAAAGGGCAAAAGCATCCAACAAGATGCGATTCACAACTTGTAAACATAGGCGACTGCCGACATCCAAACCAAAATTAATCGTTTTTTGTGTGGACTTATAGGCATGAATGCAAACATCCGCCTGACTTCCAATAGAGCTGGGCATGGCGCCAACGAGAGCAATAATCTTCGCCCCACGATTTTTTGCCTTATGCAGCGCTTGAGCAATCTCTGGTGTCTCACCACTCAAAGAGAAAGCAACGATTAAATAATCACGGTTGGCTTTACTTGCAAAATACTGCATATAGTCAAAATCATCATGAATCACACAAAGTTTTCCAAAAAGTTGCAGCTTATCCATCATTTCCCTCGCAACATTGGCACTTAGGCCCGCACAAAAAATCATAATTTTGCTGTGATGATTGATCAGTTTGATGGCAACTTCAATATCATCTGCTGAGAGTTGATTAATGGTGCGTGTAATTTCTATTTCATTTTTGCGAATCGCTTGATTGACTTCTTTAGAAAAACCATTCTTCCGTCGTTCATTTTTGGTATTACGAATGGTTTGTTTAAAGTCTGAGTAACCTTCGTAGCCCATTTTTTTCAAGGTTCTGTTGACTGTTGAAAATCCTAATGGCACTTTCACTGCAACGATGACTTTGCGTGCTCAAAAAGTTGAGGCATAAGTCAAAATTTATTATAATCAAAGAAGTTCTATATTCTCCAAACACTGAAAGGAATTCTATGGATTATCAATTAGAAACAAAAGAAGCTTTTAGCCTTGCGGCTATTGGCTTCAGCCTTCAATCAGATTTATCTGACATGGATGCTGTTATCGCAGAGAAAACAGCTTTTTATAAAAAACTGACACAAGATGGGACGCTGGATGCGCTTAAGCAATCAGCTACGGACGACCTTGAATGGTCTGTCAATGAAGTCTACCAAAACAAGGCTTGGAACTACCGTGCCATTTCTACAAGTAAATCTTTAGAAATTGCTACACGTATGGTTGAATTTCCTGCAGGTGACTATATCACTGTATCTGGTATGTCTGAAGATGCTGATGGACTATTTGATCAACTGACTTACAAAGCTTTTGGAGAGATATTGCCATATGTCACAGACTATGCCTATGTGGGAGGCCCTAATGCCACTTGGCGTAAAGATAATGGAGACGGCACGTATTCAGGACAATTTATTGTGCCTGTAGTCAAACAATAAAACCACCCGTAAAACGGGTGGTTTTAACTTGGAAGCATCTCGCTAAAGGATACAGGTTTCTTAACACTAAGTTTGCAAAGAGGAATATCGTACTTTTCCTGTTCTCGAACATATTTTGCTACTGTTTTCTTATTTAATCTAACTGTAGTAACACAATTACTTTCTGTCCAAGATGTCCTATTTGCTATAATAAGCGAGAAAAATTATGTAAGATTTCTTAGCATTTCTTGACATCACTCCTGCGTTTCTTCATAAAGATACTATTAATCCTCTTTTCCTTTACGCTTCTTGACAAGAAGAATTGAAGTCGCTATAGCTAACAAGCCTAATGCTCCCCATACAAGTGATGCTAGGATACTCTCTCCAGTTGCAGGAAGTTTCTTCTCTACATGTGTTGATTTTGTATTATTATCAACATTTTTCTGACCTGTAGACTTATCACTTTCTGGTTTATCATTATTAGAATTATCGCTCTCATCTTTTGGCTTTTGTTCATAATAAACATTGACCTCAGATGAGTCTGTATCTGGAGTGACTGTTACCTTGTCCACTTCACCCACAGAAGGGGAACCATAGCCTTGGGCGCTGTAGTCTGGAGAAACAAGCTTATCCCAGACATTAGAAGTTGTGGTCCATGAAGCTCCATCTTCAGTCGTATCTACCTTGCCATCCCCATTAGTGTCATAGCCAAGCAACTCACCTGTTACTTTATCCACAACAGCAGTACGGGTGTAGGTCACGGTTTGGACTTCTTGTTTGAGGACCTTACCTGTCTCCTTGTCTACATAGTTGATGGTCCGGGTGATGGTCTTCGAAAGAGAAGACTTGTCGGTACCTTCTGGCCACTTCGGTCCATCTGGACGATTTGGATCAATTGGACTACCCGGTGTGCCCGGTTGTTCTGGACTTACAGATGTAGTTTCATGCTCATAATAAACATTAACCTCAGACGAGTCTGTATCTGGAGTGACTGTCACCTTATCCACCTCGCTCACAGAAGGTGAACCGTAGCCTTGCGCACTGTAGTCTGGGGAAACAAGTTTGTCCCAGACATCAGAAGTTGTCGTCCATGAAGCGGAATCTTCTGTTGTGTCCACTTTGCCGTCACCATTGGTGTCATAGCCAAGCAGCTCACC
>NZ_WIVG01000013.1 GCF_016758115.1 Lactococcus garvieae | reverse complement strand
TAGTCTTTTTTCTGTTGCACTTAAATTATAAATTCAAGGTACAATAATCTCAGATATACTGAGAACAAGCTAAGAATGAAGAGTATGATAAAATTCTGGACGGAAATATGTTTAAAGATAAATACCCAAACGAGAGTGACTAAAGCCAATGCACCAAGCACAACGATGAAGTTTAATAAAATTCTTTTCATAAATAAATCCTTTGCTTTTATGTTACGCCAAGGTGACATACAGGTTTATTATATAACATTTATTAAGCTAAAAACAATATTATGTATTCAGGAAAAAAGAAAAGGAAACCTATTTTTCCTTTTCTTTTGCTGCAAGTGCTTTTTCAAAGTTTTCTTTGATTGCTTTAGCTTGGATTATTTTTAATTTTTGTGAACGTGTGAGTTTATTTTTAAACCACCATTCGCATTTTAAGGCTGTTTTTTTGTCAGAAAACTCAACGGAAGTTAACAGCTTAAGCGGGCGGCGAGCCTTGGTGTATTTGGCTCCTCTGCCAGAATTGTGCATTTCTAGACGTTTGGCAACATCATCGGTGTAGCCACAATAAAGCGTATCATCTGCGCAACGTAGAACATAGACAAAATAAGATTTCATGATAAGGCTATTGTACCTTAAAATATAGTATAATTGAAGTATCTTTATCGAAAATAAGAAAATTCAATCCTGAATATACGGGATAGAGCTGAGAAGGAAAGAAAAATGCCTCAAGATAAAATTGTTATACATGGTGCGAGAGAGCATAATTTAAAAAATATAGATGTCACTATTCCACG
Organism: Lactococcus garvieae; assembly: GCF_016758115.1. Taxonomy (GTDB): domain Bacteria; phylum Bacillota; class Bacilli; order Lactobacillales; family Streptococcaceae; genus Lactococcus; species Lactococcus muris. Next base: position 51,784 of record NZ_WIVG01000013.1, on the reverse strand, counting down.
TGATAAGTTAGTCGTTGTTACAGGTGTTTCTGGCTCAGGAAAATCATCCTTGGCTTTTGAAACACTTTATGCGGAAGGGCAGCGCCGGTATGTAGAGTCGCTTTCTGCCTATGCGCGTCAGTTCCTTGGCAATATGGATAAGCCTGATGTAGACAGTATTGACGGATTATCGCCTGCAATTTCTATAGATCAAAAAACAACCAGTAAAAATCCGCGTTCCACTGTCGGAACAGTGACGGAGATTAACGATTATCTCCGTTTACTTTTTGCGCGTGTCGGAAAACCTTTCTGTATCAATGGACACGGACAAATTTCAGCCCAGTCTGTTGAAGAGATTGTTAATCAGATTCTTGAACTGCCAGAAAAAACGCGTTTGCAGATTTTAGCTCCGATTGTGCGTGGCAAAAAAGGGCAGCATGTCAAGGTGTTTGAGCGCATTCAAAAAGAAGGTTATGTACGTGTCCGTGCGGATGGTGAAGTTTATGATGTCACAGAAGCACCTGAACTTGATAAAAATAAAAAGCATAATATTGAAGTTGTTATTGACCGTATTGTTGTAAAAGAAGGTATTCGTTCACGTTTGTTTGACTCTGTCGAAGCAGCCCTCCGTATTGCTGAAGGTTACGTCATTGTGGATAAGATGGATGGAGAAGAGCTTCTTTTCAGTGAGTTTTATGCCTGTCCTGTCTGTGGCTTTACAGTTCCTGAGTTGGAACCGCGTCTCTTTTCATTTAATGCGCCTTTTGGTTCTTGTCCGGACTGTGATGGTCTCGGAATGAAAAATGAAGTCGATCCTGACTTGGTTATTCCAGATGACAGTAAGACCTTGCGTGAAGGAGCCATAGTGGCTTGGAATCCTATTTCATCAAATTATTATCCAACCATGTTGGAGTGTGCATGCCGTGACTTTGGGATTGACATGGATACGCCATGGGCAGACTTACCTGAGGAACACAAAAATCTGATCCTTAACGGTTCAGGTAAACGAGAGTTTCATTTTCATTATGTCGGTGATTTTGGTAATGTGTCTGATAAAGACATGGTTTTCCCTGGGATTATCAATAATATCAACCGTCGCTTCCGCGAAACTTCAAGTGATTATACACGTGAATACTTGCGCGGCTACATGACAGAGTTGACATGTACGACTTGTCATGGTTATCGTTTGAACGATCAAGCCCTTTCTGTCAAGATTGACGGCAAGCATATCGGCGAGTTTTCAAATTTTGCGATTGGAGCCGGTTTAGACTTTCTTGGACAACTTATTTTAACTCCAAATGATGAGAGGATTGCTCGACCTATCGTGAAGGAGATTAATGACCGCTTGTCTTTCTTGAAAAATGTAGGACTAGACTATTTGACACTGTCACGGGCTTCAGGTACTTTATCAGGTGGAGAATCGCAACGTATTCGTTTAGCGACACAGATAGGTTCTAACCTCTCGGGTGTTCTTTATATTCTTGATGAACCTTCGATTGGTCTGCATCAAAGGGATAATGACCGCTTGATTGAATCCCTCCAAAAAATGCGTGACTTGGGCAACACACTTATTGTGGTTGAGCATGACGAAGACACGATGAAAGCCGCAGACTGGTTGATTGATGTCGGACCAGGCGCTGGAGATTTAGGGGGAGAAATCATCGCTGCTGGAACGCCCAAACAAGTAGCGAAAAATAAAAAGTCCTTGACAGGGCATTACTTATCAGGAAAACGTTCCATCCCTGTACCTGAGAAGCGCCGTAAGATAGACAAAAAGCGTATGGTGAAGGTCATTGGAGCTTCCGAAAATAACTTACAAAATATTGACGCTCAATTCCCTCTCGGGATTATGACAGCTGTAACCGGTGTTTCAGGTTCCGGTAAATCAACCTTGGTTAATTCAATTTTGAAGAAAACCTTGGCGCAAAAACTCAATCATAATTCAGAAAAACCGGGTAAGCATAAAAAAGTTACCGGTTATGAAGAAATTGAACGTTTGATTGATATTGACCAATCGCCGATCGGACGTACTCCACGTTCAAATCCAGCAACCTATACCTCTGTTTTTGATGATATCCGTGGACTCTTTGCGGAAACCAATGAAGCCAAAATACGTGGCTACAAAAAAGGACGTTTTTCATTTAACGTCAAAGGCGGACGTTGTGAAGCTTGTTCGGGTGACGGTATTATCAAGATTGAAATGCACTTTCTTCCAGATGTGTATGTCCCATGTGAAATCTGTCATGGTAAACGTTATAACTCAGAGACCTTGGAAGTACATTATAAAGGAAAAAATATTTCGGAAGTTCTTGACATGCGCGTGTCGGATGCTTTGGAATTCTTCCGTCATATTCCAAAAATTGAGAGAAAATTGCAAACTATCGTTGATGTCGGCTTAGGCTATGTTACTTTGGGTCAACCAGCCACAACCTTATCTGGTGGTGAAGCGCAACGGATGAAACTGGCTTCTGAGTTACAAAAACGCAGTACAGGCAAGAGCTTTTATATCTTGGATGAGCCCACAACAGGCTTGCACAGCGAAGATATCGCTACATTGATTAAAGTTTTGGACCGCCTAGTGGATCAAGGCAATACCATCGTGGTTATTGAACATAATCTTGATGTGATTAAGACGGCTGACTACATTATCGATCTCGGGCCAGAAGGTGGTGCTGGCGGCGGAACTGTTTTAGCTACTGGGACACCAGAAGAAGTTGCTAAGGTTGAGCAATCTTACACCGGGCAGTATTTGAAACAAAAATTATAATTGACAAATTTAAAAGGAGTAAAGTTCAAACTTTGCTCTTTTTATTGTGTAAAGAACTAGGGAATAACTATTGTTAAAGTAAGCGCTTTACTAAAAATGTTAAAAATAATATAATGTAGGCATGTTGCTTTATGAAGAAACAAGTTTAGAGGAGAGAATCAAATATGGACGAGAAATACTACAAACTGTTGAAGGAACAATTTGTCTCAAAAGAAGCAGTCTTAACGGAAATTATAAATCTCAGTGCCATCTGTGAGCTACCGAAAGGAACAGAACACTTTGTCAGTGACCTTCATGGGGAGTACGATGCCTTTAATCATGTCCTCCGCAACGGATCAGGCTCAATCAAAGAAAAGCTCCGTGAGTGCTTTCCTGACTTAGACCCAACAGAAATTTCGGAGCTTGCGACCTTGATTTATTACCCAGAAGAGAAACTGGCTTCAAAAGAGAGCCAACTTTCTCAAGATGCTTTTGCCTACTATTGCCGGGAAAATCTAATTTTCTTATTGAAACTCGCGCGCTTTGCGGGAAAAAAATATACACGGTCTAAAGTACGTAAAGCCTTTCCTGAAAAATTCCGCTATATTCTTGAGGAATTAAAACATGAAGTTGAGTCGAGTTCAGAGAAACAGGCATATTTTGACTCCATCATTGAAAAACTTCAGCATCTTGGAGAACTTCCGAACTTAATCATCGCTCTTGCGGATAGTGTGAGACGTTTGACAGTCGATCATTTACATGTCGTGGGTGATATTTACGATCGGGGCCCTTATCCTGATAAAATTATCGATCGGCTGATAAGCATGCCTTCAGTTGATATCCAATGGGGCAACCATGATATTATTTGGATGGCCGTTTTGGCAGGTTCGTCGCTTGCAATGATGAACGTTATTCGTATCAGTTCCCGTTATGGTAATCTGGATATTCTTGAAGATTCTTATGGGATTAATCTTCGTCCACTGATTGAGTATGCAGAGCGTTATTATGAGCCCAGTCCTGCATTTGCACCTCGTCTGACGGAGGGAGAGTATCTGTCACAGGAAGAATGTGACTTGTTAAACAAACTCCAACAGGCGACAGCCATTTTACAGTTTAAGTTAGAAAGCCAGTTGATTGCAAGACGCCCAGAGTTTCATCTGGCAGAGCGTGATGTGCTGCATTTTATTAATTATGAAGAAAACCGCATTGAACTAAAGGGAAAGTTTTATGATCTGAAAGAATTTCAAGCACCCACAATTAATCCAGATGAACCAGAGGAATTAACGGATGAAGAAAAGATTCTCTTAAAGAAGTTACTAAAGAACTTCAAAGCCTCACAGAAACTGAAACAGCACATTGATTTTCTTCTGGAAAAAGGGTCGATGTATCTTTCTTACAATGGGAATCTTCTAATTCATGGGTGTTTACCGCTGCATGAAAACGGTGATTTCAAATGTTTTAGACTTGAGGGAGAGGCTTACTCTGGACGTGAATTGCTGGATCTTTTTGAATACCACGTGAGAAAGAGTTTGGCGCATCCTGATAGAGAAGAAGATTTATCCACAGACCTTCTCTGGTACCTGTGGGTTGGAGAATCCTCCTCACTTTTTGGCAAAGAGGCGATGACAACCTTTGAGCGTTATTATATTGCTGATAAGGCGACACATGTGGAGAAGAAAAACCCATATTATCAATTAAGAGAAAATCCAGAAACGATTAGCCGTATTTTGAAAAATTTTGGTATGGATGAAAAAGGGCATATTATCAACGGACATACACCTGTTAAGGAAAGAAAAGGTGAGGCGCCGATTAAGGCAGGTGGCAAGCTGATTGTCATTGACGGCGGCTTTTCAAAGCCTTATCAAAAAGAAACAGGTATAGCTGGATACACCTTGCTTTATAACAGCTACGGTATGCAGCTGGCAGCACATGAGCCTTTTAAAACAATCAAAGCAGCTGTCGAGGAAGGGAGCGACATTGTCAGTGTTAAGAGATTGGTTGATAGGGTTGAGAAGAGAACATGTGTCAAGGATACCAATATTGGGAAAGAGTTTTTAAAGACAATTGAAGACTTAGAGTATCTTTTCGAAAACTATGAAAAATATTAATTTGGGATATCCAAAGATAAATGGTTCAATAATAAAGGAGTAACGAATGAAAACATTGAGTGAAGCAGAGTCGTATTGTTGGAACCATATCCAAGACAATCTAAATCGGATCCCAAATTTATCTATCTCTATATTGGCAACAGAGTCACATGTGAGTGTTTCAATAGCACTTGGTGGTGCAGTCTGGCCTGTCGGGGGCATCAGGCAAAAGGTGATTGCTGCTGAACGTCAGGAGATGGATGTATTTTTTGTTTATGATGATGGAACGACCCAGAACAGTAACAACTACATTCAGGCAAAGAATACAGCAGAATGGCTGCATTCAGACATGTCTATTGTACCTATAAATACCGTCCGCGATGCGGTGGAGTATCTTGAGGGACAGGGGACAGTCTGGCTAGAAGGAAGTGATAAAAAAACTCTGTAGAAGCAGCGGAGTCTGGCGATTTAGACTAAGAAAAGTACAGAAAAGAAACGAGAGACAAGTCGTAACATCTGTGAAGCTTAGTCAAGAAGATGTTTTGGAATGATTTATAAAAGCTCTGAGACAAAAATATATCAAAAAAAACTTAACTCCTGTATTCTTATACATATGGTTAAGCTTTTTTGTTTGAGGGCTTTAGATAAAGTTAGTTTTCTTCTCCCTTCATCCCAGTGACGAAGGGCTTAAGGGAATTTTAGAAAAAGAGTCAGACTGATACTAGGAAGCAGTCCGAGAGTTACATAACTCCTTGGGCCTACACAAACTCTTTGTACTGCTTTTTTACATGGATTTGAAGATATTGAATAACTTTGGGCTTGAAACCCGACAGCTGTATTGACATCAAAAATGGTTTTCTAAATGCTAAGTTTTGCCCTGACTGGGGCCTAGCATTTTGCCAAGCATGACATTTATTTGAATTACAAGCGATATTTATATTGTAACGGCAATCTTCTATATGTGTCGCTGAAAAATTTTAAATGTTTAAGAAAAATCGAGCAATTGACAAAAAATGCTGAAATGCTATAATAGTTACAACGAACGGCAGTGAGAGCCTTATCTCACAAGGAGCTGGGGCCCGTCGAAAAGGTCTCAGTTTTTTTGTATAGAAAACACTTACTTCATTGAACGGTTAGGGAAGTGTGAAAAATATTTTTTAGATGTGAGTAGAAGCATTGGACTTCTTTATCAAAGATTAGGGGGAGGACTCATGTTTATAGAAACAAAAACAGTCTTAACGGAAGAGGAGAAACAAGCGGTTAGAGGGTTGGAGAGGAGTGTTCATCAATATGATGGAACATTTCGGTCGACGTATTTGTCTAATCAATTCAACGTCTATCCGGATATGGAGGCTTTCTACCTAGGGTACGAAGATGACCAGTTGATTGGCTTTATTTTTATTGATGCAGATAATCCAGATGAAGCGACATTGTTTGTTTATGTTCATCCTGATCATCGGCAAAAGAGAGTTGCTTCAGCTTTAATCGCCCAAGCAAAACAGCAGTTGGAAAAATATCGTATCCAATCCTGCCTTTATAAAACTGAACATGCTTTTCTTGAAAAAAACACTTGGCTACTGGATAAATTCTCGATTGATGATGAGAGAGAATTACTGATGAACGCGGAAAATCAACCGGGTAAGCCAATTGAGAATCAGGACTTAGAAGTAAAAGAAGCGACGTCTCAAGACATTGAGGAAATTGCCCTGTTTCAGGCAAATGTATTTGATGAAAGATTAGAAGAAGCGCGGCGATATGCTGAAGAAAGCATCAAGGACCCTCAGATTATTCAATACATTTTCAGAATGAAGGGGCAAATAGTTGGTTCAGCTGCCATTAGCTATGAAGAGCTATCTAATTATTTTTTCGGCTTAGCTGTACGCCCTGAAAATCAAAACCAAGGTATCGGCACAGCTGCTATTAGTTTAATGATGACGGATTTAAATCAGCGTAACACCTTGCCTTTTCAGCTGAGCGTGGTCAAAGACAATCACCGCGCCATTGCTGTTTATGAAAAAAATGGGTTTGAGATTGTGAGTGAGATTTTATACCTGAAAAACTAGGGATATTGTTCCTTGGAGTAAAACAATTGAAGAACAAAGTTAAGCACTCCTGCTGTATCGTATAGCGCATACTAGCTGGGAGTGCTTTTTTCATCCTCTACTTTTGCAGCCTCACGATTTGCCCATCCATCACACATCACATTAATGAGAAGGTCTAAATAAATTGCTCTCAGCAGGCTACTGTATTGTGCTAAGGTTAGTCAATCCAATATTTTTAGGATGATTTTCGTAAACAAATTTTCCAGTTCCGGCTGTTTTTTTATTTTACCGAATCAGTATCATGGACAATGCTATCAAGAGTAGAATGCTGCTTTTTTCAGAAAAATCTTTAGAAATACCATATAAACCCCTCTTTTTTCCGTTGTCATTTCATACCACTTACCTAGGATGATCTATATATCATGTGCCAAAATCGTTTCTGTTTGTGATGGGCTCTTCTAATTTTATGGAAATAATCTCTGGTAAACCTGAAAATAGCAAGCAATCCCCAGTACTACATTATTTTGTAATTTGACAGCTCCGAAAGAGATTTTCAGAGTACGCTTTAGCAGTAAAATTTCAGAAAGACTTGCCCTCACAGCCCGCCATATATTCAGCATGTCTACAAATAATCTTTCCTTTGCAAGTTTAGAATAAGAAAACCGTGGGAAATACTTATTATTTTTTAATGTAAAGCTTTTTTGATATAATGAGTTCATAAACTATATGTAACAAAAGTAAAATAAAGACACAAAATATATGTATTAGTAATTTTTTTGTTTATAAAGGGTCTGATGTGGTCCATTTTGACTAGAAAGGAGGGGGTATGAACAAAACTCAGAAAGAAAAAGAGCCTGTAGAAAAGGTTATTTATCATGATCTTAGTGGTGGCGAGGACTTTGCGACTGCCGCTTGTGACTTTCCAGAAGATATTCAGGCCATTCAAGATAAGATAAGGGCAAGAATACTCGCTACTGAGTCACGCCTTGAGGAATCTCAGCAAGAAGCGCCTAGAGCTACAGGGTCTTTTAAAAAGCGAATAGATGTTCAATACCCTTCTTCGCGAACCAATGGTCCAGCGATTGTTCTTCCGCCAAAGTCTAAAGAAAAAGCACAGCCCGTGATTTCTGCCCATTCTGTAGTACAAGAGCCAAGCAGATCAGCAAAAAAAGTCAAGAAAGGAGTGTTTTCTCAAGAGCAGAAAGTCAGCCATAAAGGACCAACTGAGGAAGTTTCAACACAAGAAGAAACTTACAAATACTACTATGCACAGCCTAAGGAAGCCAAGCACTATCCAACAATCGTTGTCAATAAGTTGACGGTTTCTACAGCGCCGCGCTCTGAGTTTTATGGCGAGAATAAGTCGACTTTGGATCATGAAGAACCTAAAAAGGGGCGACAAGCTTCCAAGGGTAGATTTAAACTTAAACCCCAGTCTAAAGCTGCGGGACTTTTGGGTAACACGATTTTCTATTTGGTTATCATTGTACTTCTGGTTTTCTTAGAATCTCAAGTGATTTTGCAGAATGAGAACGACAAACCGATAAATCTTGCAGGATTTTCACCGATGACAGTCCTTTCTCACTCGATGCAGAGCGTTTATCCTAAGGGCACTTTTCTTTTGACACGTCAGACAGATCCTAACAGCCTTGATATAGGTGATGACATCACTTTTGTGACTGAAGCCAATCGTACGGTTACACATCGAATTGTTGGTATTGAAGAAGATTATCTACGTACACGTGAACGTGGCTTTGTCACAAAAGGAGTGGACAATGAACGTGCAGATACTGAGATAGTCCATGCCAGTAATGTTGTTGGCAGGGTGATTTTTTCGAGTTATCCACTTGGACGGATTGTACAATTTGTGCGTGAGCATTTGATTGTTTCAGTTATCCTGATGCTTGTCTTTATGCTTGTGCTTCATGAAATGCTCACTTTCCTCATCTTAAGACGGAGACATGGCAGAGGAAGCAGAAGTACACCTCGAAGAACCAAACCAAAGAGTAGGACCAAGCGTCGCAAGTCAAATGAAAGAAAGGTGCTGTCCCATGAAGCAGTTTAACTTTCTCTCAAAAATAACTTTTAAAAAAAGGTACATTATTCCTATCTTGCTGCTGCTTGTTTTGAGCATCACTTCAGCAGGGACTTTTACGTGGACATCAATCAGTCAACGTGCGGTTAATGAAACGCGTTTTGAGGAACTTCCTGGCGGACGTTTGCATGATGACTTTGAAGGCTTGAATCACCTTACGCGGCAACAGGGACGCACCAACAAGGATATCTACGTGGAAAATTACTCCTCGGAAAATATTCTGGCTCGTGTTCGTCTCAGTGAATATATGGAGGTGGGAGCTGGTGCTGGATTGGCCGAAAACAATCATGCAACTCCTTTGAGTGGTGCAGGCTTAGAAAATGCAACTCTTGCTAATCATAACTCATGGGCCGTTGTTCGACCTGGTGGTTATCTTTCGGATGCAACGACTATTTCAAGTTTGCGTGATTATGTTACGCTTCATCTTGGAGATGACAACAGCCGGCCAAAAATTTTCATGCCAACCTTTAATCAAAACAACCAAAGTCAAGAGTCAAACACAACTGGTCGCGGTCTTGAAACATTGACAGGGACCTATAACACCAACCTAGGCATTTCCATGCCAGGGACACATGACCAGTGGAGCTTGGGACAAACTCATACTTCAACCTTACGTACTTGGGATGTGAGAAACGGAGAAGAAGTTTTGACTTCTGATGTGACCCATACCGCTCAGGCAACGGTCCAATCACAACATGGTGGCTATATGACAATGAACGATTGGATTGCTCTAGGGCGTCCAATGGGGAATTTCTGGGTGCATGATAATGACGGCTGGCTCTATTGGGCAACATGGGTGCCTGCAAATTCGGCGACCAGTCTTTTACTGGATGCTTTAGAGGTTAATTTTTCCGATAGAGAAACTTTTTATGGCATGCATGTAGAGTCGGACTTGGCTACAGCAGAAGATTTAGACACTTGGCAAGGAGTGACAGCTTCTGCGAGTGACTTGCTGAACAGTATTATCAACTGAGGGAAACTGAACGGTTCAGTAAACCATTGCCAAGAGGTGCCAGCCTGCTTGGGGAAGCTCCCCTTGCTCCCCCATAGAATTAAAGAATAGAGAAGCAAACTTATGAAAAAAAGCACCAAAACTTTTATTGCATTTTGTGTTTCAGTTGTGAGCTTAGTCTTGATTGGTGGGACTTTTGCCTACACAGATATCGCTCAACGTGCGTTGAATATGCTTGAAGGTGAGCCCTCTCTTGAATATGGGGGGCGGGTCCACGATTATTTTGATGATGTATCAGGTAACAAAGACGTTTTTGTGGAAAATTTTGGAAGTGAGGCACTCCTTGCCCGGGTGAAATTTACAGAACTGTTTACTCAGAATGGTGTTTCTCTGGTTCAAGAGGGAAGCATTGACATAAACGATCCGATGACTTGGCCCACATGGATTCCTGGACCTGAAGCAAGTGCATCACCAGGAGGGACAGAAGCACTGGGCACACGCATTGGCAGCAATGCACCGATTAATGCTTATTTTCACTTGCAGTTAGGTCAAGCCACTCATGGAACGAATCGTCCGTGGTTCATGCCTACCTTTAATTTGGATTCAAACTCGATACGTACGGCAACTGCTGGTGCAGGTATTGATGTAGAAACTGGCGGAGCCACTCATCCCGGTGAGGGGACGGCTAATTACTGGACGGAAGGTATGTTTGGTGCCTCCATCATGGGACCACCAGAATCACCCGAACAGCATGAGACACGCCAAGTGCTTGAACAGGAACGCCCACCAATGACTTTTGCTCAATGGCAAGCCTTGGGAGCAAGTGATCGTGTCGGGCATTTCTGGGTAATTGATCAAGAAACGGGCTGGGCTTATTGGGCAGACCTTTTACTTGGCGGACAAGCGACGAGCTTCCTCTTGGACAGTAAAGTTGCTCAGCCTGCGCTCAGTACGCTGAAAGGCGAAGGTTCTTATCAAATTCATGCCATAGGGCAATTTTCAATCAATGATCCAGCCTATCTGGAAGAGTTTTGGACAGAAGACATGGCTGCCAGTCTTAATACGGCTAATGGTCAAAGTATCATTCAGACAATTCAGGATATGTACGGGTAGAAAAATGTTTAGAAGTCAAGCCAACCATGTGGAAAGGAGTACTCGACTTGAATAGACTTAAACACATTTTAAGCAAATTAACAGTGAGAAGTCGTGTTCTCCTTTCTGCGCTTTTATTAACGATGCTGGTGACAGGGATTACGGGTACCTTGGCTTGGAATAGTGGCAGGCAAAGTGCGCTAAATCTTGGTCAAGCCAGAAGTGCGGAACGTCCTGTCCATTTACTTAAGCTAGAGATTGATGTAGAGGGAAATCGAACGGAGGTTCCCGTACCTGGTGCGGATTTCCTATTGTTTAGAATTCCAGACCAAGATCCAGAAAATCCAGAGCAAATTCAGACAACCTTCACTACGGATCAAGAAGGGCGAATCACAGTGTCTTTGCCACCGGGGCGCTACTTTTTCCAAGAGGTTCGCCTACCTTATGGTTTTGCACCGGAACTAGATGGAGAGCAGCAGCCGATTCGTCGATATGACTTTACCGTTAGTGCTGAAAGTAATAATGAAGTTCCTATCGTTACAGCCTATAATCAGCGTTTGGCTGGCGATTTGATTATCGAAAAGACCTTAGTCAATGATGATGGTCGTGAGCTAACGGAGGAGCAGCGGGCACAGCTTTTTGAGTTTCGTGTCACTTTCTCAGATGGCGGGACTTACCGTTACCAAATTGATGGTCAAGGAGAGCACCACGAGCTTGAGTCAGGAGAAACTTTACAGCTCCGTCATGGGCAGCGTGCTGTGTTTACGGGTATTCCCATCGGTGTTCATTACATTGTGGAAGAAATTGACTTCCAGCATGGTCAGGCAAATAACTCATCAGGGAACATTCACTCTGAACCATCGATTGCAGCCTTTACTAACCGAGATATGACACGGTTGGGGAATCTTATTTTGGAAAAAGAAGTTGTGAACTCAGACGGCTCAGCTGTTACAGATGAACAAAGAACCATTGACTTTAGATTTGAACTTCAATTTTCAAATGTACCAGAGGATGCAGCTTTTCGGTATACGACTAACCGTTACCAGATTGATGAAGATCCAGGAAATGATGGGGATATACGTGAAGGCACGGTGTCGAATGGCGATACAGTCACGCTCCGTCATGATGAAGTTCTTACCATTCATGACCTGCCAGTAGGAGCCTCTTACCAGATTCGTGAATTGGAAACTGCAGGCTTTGTTTCGGGAACGGAAGTTGTCCAAGGAAGTATCGTTCAAGATGCGCCAAATAGGCATCACTTTGTCAACAGTTATCAGGTGGGTGGTGTTGAACCAACACCAGCAGTTCTCTCTTTTGAAAAGCAAGTTCTTTCATCAGATGATGAGATATTACGTGAACGAGAATTTGAGTTTGAGGTGACTTTCGAACCGAGTGAAGCTCATGTTTTCCAATACCGTATCATCGAAGACGGTGTAGGGGGTGAGTTGCAAAACTTTGTATCTGGTGACACTATACGCTTAAGGCATGGTCAAACAGTTGCCTTTGCAGACCTGCCTCCGGGACTAGCCTATACCATCCGTGAGATACCAAGCGATGACTTCTTCGAAATGCTTGAAGAAGTGAGAGGAACAACGATAAACGGTGGTGCTTCACATTATGTCTTTGTCAACCGTGAGGTGCCTCGTGGTTCAGCTCAGTTGATTATCGAAAAAAACGTTTTGGGTGTGGGATATGACACCAATCACGAATTTCTGTTTGATCTTTATATTAATGGGGTTAGACAAGACGAGGTGATTCGTTTGCGTAGCGGGGAAAGCTCAGCACCAATCGCTCTTGAATTAGGTGACCATTGGCGAGTTGTTGAACAGGATAGTTTCGGTTCTGGCTTTGTTCAAGAAGGCATCAGTAACGGGACAGGAAGTGTTGAACTGGAGCACGTTGGGCAAAATATTCATGTGCTTCAAACCAACCGTTATGTTCATGAAACCATTCAGTTATCGGGAGTCAAAACTTGGGAAATGCCTGAAGGTGTCCAAACGCCTCGACATATCACCATTCAGCTCTTGCAAGGTGATTTCGTTGTTCGACAGCTGAACGTTGAAGGGCCAAACTGGACCTATACTTTTGAAGGTTTGCCAAAGTTTGATGATAATGGCGAAGAAATTCAGTATCGCATTCGTGAAGTGCCGATTCCAGGATGGGACGCAAAAACGACCCCTGAAAACATCAACCTTCATAATGTCTGGGTGGACCCTGTTCAAGTAAGCTTAGAGGTTGAAAAACAGATTACTGGGGATACTAGCCCGAATGATGAAACCTTTGAATTTATCATGAATCCGGGCAGCCATGTGGTGCATATTATCAACAGTGGTCGTGTACATTTTCCAGAAGTTTCTTTTGACCGTCCTGGAACCTTTGAATTTACTGTTCATGAGACACGAGGCAGTAGCCTAGGGTGGACTTATGACAATGCAGAGTACAAATGGTTTGTCAGGGTGGAACAAGGTCAAGACGGTTTACTTGTTTTGGCAGAGCAATGGTTAACTAAAAATGGTGATCGGGTTGAAGGACTGCTTCCTGTCTTTGTCAATGCTTTTGACAAGTCAGCCCTACTCACTGAAACGGTTAATATACCAGTGAAAAAGCTCTGGGATCATAAAGAATTGACAGCAGATTTGCAGCCGGATGCTATCATCGTTCAACTTATGGTAGGAGACAGAGAGATTAGCCGGAGACAGCTTACAGCAAGTACGGAATGGCAAACATTATTCCAGAATTTGCCTCGTTATGACTCAGAAGGACGAGAAGTTGACTATCAAATAAGGGAGCTTCCTGTGAATGGTTACAGGGCTGAAGTAACAGGCAATGTTCAAGAAGGTTTTGCCATTCAAAACACTTATGTTGGTATGACTGAACCTCCGAGCGAAACGCCAGATGCACCAAGCACGAACAACCGCTTGCCTGATGTTGGAGATACACTGACTATCACAGCTGTTGCTTTAGGGTTGGTGAGCTTGCGTATCGCCTATCTTCTCTATAAAGAAAGCAGAGGAAGCAGGTCTTAAGGTACAGAAAAGAAAGTGGAACAAAAGTTCTGAAAACAAAAAACGCTTAACCATACATGTAATAATGTTGTGGTTAAGTGTTTTTTTGTTTGTACACCCCTAGATGAAAGTAATCAAGTCTCTACTTTGTATTACAGATTCTTTCTTTCAAGCTTGGCTAGCATCAAGTGTATTCAGATGACTCCTTAAATTAATAGACCGTACTCTTAGATAGGGTAAACACAAAGAGTACCCTCTCTAGATACTCACAGCTGTGCACCAGACGTATCCGATAGGGCATTTGATTCCAACAAGACCAAGAAACTTAGCTTTTTCCATAATTTTCTCCTTTCCTATTTAGTTATACTTGCAGACAGACCCTCTAGATTCAAACAGCTTCAGCGTAGTATTGAGTTTCTAGTTGTTCATCCACATTTATTCGAGTGCGTGTGCTGTCAAATAGCACATGCAGGTAGAACTGCGGTTTTCAATTTAAGAAAACTAGAAACTGTAAGAATTATAAGAATTAGAGGAGGGACACCAGCTCCAGCGGTCAGAGCAGTTAGTCCCGATAGGGGTAAAGAATTTTGCTTTTTCCATATTTTTTCTCTTTTCCTGTTTTAGTAAAATTAAGGCTTAATTTTAAAGTTTCAGTTTATAAAAAAACAATAATTTCCAAGATACAGTAGTCCGATAAAGTTCAGTAGAATCACACGTTTGGTCTTGTAGATACGAGTGTACACCAAAGCCATACAGGGTCACATATTGGACCAGCACTAAAAAATTTTGCTTTCTCCATGTTTTCTCCTCTCTTTAAAAGTTATCTTTAATGACATTATCATATTTTTAGCTGAATGTTACAAGCGGTAAAAATTCTTTTTTTAGTAAAGAATTGTTTAACATGAGAGATGAATAGTGATTCATTTGAAATATTTATTGCGCATGCATCCCCTTTTTTATGGGGAAAAGATAAATATTTTTTATCATTTGCTGCCGCTATAGATAAAGTACAAGGAGAATAAATAGGGGAATTATGATAGAATAGCTCTATGACAAATAATACATTTAAATCAGGATTTGTAGCGATTTTAGGTCGACCAAATGTTGGTAAATCAACATTTTTAAACCATGTAATGGGACAAAAAATTGCCATTATGAGTGACAAGCCACAAACGACACGTAATAAAATTCAAGGCATTTATACGACAGACAAGGAGCAGATTGTTTTCATCGATACGCCAGGTATTCACAAGCCGCATAATGCCTTAGGTGATTTTATGGTGCAGTCTGCTTATTCTACCTTACGTGAATGTGATGTGGTTCTTTTCATGGTCGCGGCGGATGAACCGCGTTCTACAGGTGAAAACATGATTATTGAACGTTTGAAAAAAGCAGAAGTTCCAGTCATCCTCGTGGTGAACAAAATTGATAAAGTTCATCCAGATGCTCTTTTCGAGACTGTTGCAGACTATACTTCACAAATGGATTTTGCTGAAGTTGTTCCTATTTCTGCCCTTCAAGGAAATAATACAGAGCGTTTACTAGAAATATTGAGTGCCAAGCTTGAGGAAGGCCCACAGTACTTTCCAGAAGATATGGTAACCGATCATCCAGAACGTTTCTTGGTCAGCGAAATGATTCGTGAAAAAATCTTGCTCCTAACACGTGAAGAAGTACCGCACAGTATTGCAGTAACTACAGACTTAATGAAGCGTGACGAAGAAACTGGAAAAATTCATATCATGGCGACGATCATTGTCGAGCGTAAGAGCCAAAAAGGAATTATTCTCGGCAAAGGCGGGGACATGATTCGTAAGATTGGGAAGCTGGCCCGCCGTGATATTGAGTTGATGCTGGGAGATAAGGTTTATCTTGAGACTTGGGTTAAGGTAAAAAATGACTGGCGCGACCGTAAGATGGATTTGTCCGACTTTGGTTATAGAAAAGAAGACTATATGTAAAAGTTGGCTCTTAGGAGCTGCTTTTTTAATGCGCTGCCAGAATTGCTCCTAAAAGGAGCTAATTCTGGCCGGCAAGTCCTATAGGACCTTGCCTAAACGCCTTATTAGGTTAAAATCAAAAAAATATTGTTTTTGATTTTAACCGTCATAATGCCTGCCTCTCCCCTGCTCCTAAAAGGCGCTCATCCTGGCCGGCAGGTCCTATAGGACCTTGCCTAAGCGCCTTATTAGATTAAAATCAAAAAAATATCGTTTTTGATTTTCCTNAAAATCAAAAAAATATCGTTTTTGATTTTCCTCGTCATAATGCCTGCCTCTCCCCTGCTCCTAAAAGGCGCTCATCCTGACCGGCAAGTTCTGTAGGCCTTTTCCTAAGCGCCTTATTAGGTCAAAATCAAAGGAATATCGTTTTTGATTTTCCTCGTCATAATGCTTTAACTCTAACAGGCTTCAATGTTGAATGGCAAGTTTTGTGGAAGTGGCTTCAATATTTTATGAAGCTAAATCTTTGCATTTTTAATTTCCAAAATTTTAGTATCATTGCTTGTTTTGGGGCTCGAATACTGCCTTTTCTTCTTCCAGATATGCAAGGTCCTGTGATTTCATGAAAGGGATATAGATGAGGATACAAAGAATCAGTTGTACCAGCTGGGCAACAATACCTTGCCAACCATTTGTGAGGAAACCACCGAAAATAATCGGAAAGCCTGTTGGAAGGTTGACACCATTTTGATAGGGGAGAAAGCCGATGACTGTCAAGAGCCATGCAGAAAAGACAGAGACAGCAGGTGTCAGCATTAAGGGGATAAGCATTCGGATATTCATAATCTGTGGCAGTCCAAATTTTACAGGTTCAGATATCCCAAACATAGAAGGAATGACGGCAAGTTTACCAACTGATTTGAGTTGTTCAGATTTACACTTGAAGATTGCAAGCAAGGCGACCGCAAAGCTTCTGGCTCCTCGGTTATTTAGAATAAAACCTGTAGTGAATAAGAAGGGGAGTGCTTGCCCAGCGCTATAGGCTTCGAGGTTAGCCATTTGCGGTTGTTGATAAACCATCATAAGGACAGGATAAACCGCAAGTACACCGTGAATACCAAAGAACCAGATAAGTTCGATAAAGGCGACGATAAACATGACGGCAAAAATATTTGAGCCCAAGGAGAGAAGCGGTTTTTGCAAGAGGTCATTGATTAAGTTAATCATGCTGCCCTGTGCGGTAAGAGAAACAAGAAGAAAAATCCCTCCCATTACTGTGGCTACTAGGATTCCGGGCAGAATGGATTCAAAGGTTTTTTGAACCACTGGCGGAACGGAGTCAGGCATTTTAATTGTTAATTTTTTCTCCATAAAAAAGATATATAGGCGTGTCCCGACTAGTCCACCAATCATCGCAACAAATATACCAGCAGAGCCTAAATCCACGAGATTTAAAAACTGTGTTTTATCCTCAACGGACAAGTTGCTTAGGATAAAAAAGGACAGGGTTCCAACAACTGTAGCATTTAGCGGCTCGTGCTTTAGATTTGTTGCCAGTTTATAAGAAACGAGTAGCGCAACATAAACAGCTACAATGCTAATGGTCATGGCATTGATTTGTTCAAAGAATTTGGTCAGACCGATACTTTGGAAGAAGGGCTTGATGCCCCAAAAATCGATGGCATTGAGTAAAGAGGCAGCAGAACTAATCATCATGATTGGCATCATTCCCATCATTGCCTCGGAGATTGTACGCATGTATAAATTACTGGACATTTTCCCTGCCGTCATGGCAAAGACCTGTTTGATTTTATCGTATTTCTTTTGATTCATCTTCTTTACAACATTACTCATTTTTAAAGTCTCTCGCTGCTTTCTAAGTATCTTTCCTTGAGATACTGAATTTGCTTTTCCGTAATTGAAAGTTCTTTTTTTGCATAGTTTTCAATGCTTTGATAGTGAGCCTCGATATAATTTAGGGCTGCTCCCAGAAACCTTGTGTCCGCTTTTTTAAAATAACTTATGGCTTTTACCAGCGAGGGATTTCCCGTTTCTTCCTTAATTTTTTCAAGACTCTGCTGATTTTTATCTTTCTTATAGAGGTTAGTTAAAAGATAGTCTTTGAGGATATCTTTTTTTGCTACGCCAAGCAAGCCTTGCAGGAGGGCAACGCCGTATCCTGTCCGATCTTTTCCGCCTCGGCAGTGTTGAACGATTTTTCCATTATCAGGGTTTAAATAAATCTCTATCATACTTTTATAAACCATTTTACAGTGCGAATCAGTTACAAAGGCATGGTTTTGCTTAATCATTAAAAACTCGACCAAGTCAGGTGTTAACTTACTTTGGTCAGCCATATCGATTTCCCCATATTCTGCAGAAGCTAAGGCTGCTATATCCGCGATGGGCGTCAGATAAAAAGTTTTTTTCTGTCCGAAGTCTTTGTTTTCATTCCCTTGACGTTCTTTGGGGCTTCGATAGTCAATGACACTTTTTATATTTAACTTTTGCAGCGTTTGTCTGTCTTTTTCTGTCAGGTGACTGAGTTCATCTGAGCGGTATAAAATTCCTTTCTTAAGTCTCCTTCCCTCTGTCGTTTCATAACCTCCAAAATCTCGGAAGTTATAGAGTTGTTCCAAGTGAAGCTTGTCCATTAACTTTTATCCTTTCTTTTTTACACTTAGTATAAAAAAATTTGAATAGAAAATATAGAGTATTTGCTGAGTTTGACAGCTTTTCCCAATCTTTTGGGATTTGTCTTAAATTTTTGGGAGAGCACGCCATAGAGCAGCTCTCCAACAACAGCCTTCACCGTTTGGGCTAAAATTTCTGATTTGTTTGTCAATTCTCCTCGCCTTACACGCATAAAACGTCTTTGACCTTTAAAATTTCATCTCAAAGGAGTTAAAAAGCAGTTTTTGTGTGTGAGCCTAATAATGAGAAATTATCTTTTTAAGCAGTTGATAGACGAACGCTGTTTTTCAAAAAGATCATTTTTCATCTCTGGTGAAATTGATTTCAAGCTAGAACCTTGCCTAATTGAGTTTAAATCTTTACTGGGGCATAAGAATACTGCAGTTGAGCGTTTTTTGTGCTGGTTTTCTTCCAGCTCCTTTTTTTATTTATAGAGTTAAATGTTATAATGAAAACGAATATAGACAAAAGAGTTTTTAAAACAACATAAAGCTGCTATAAAAGGAGGATGTCTTGGCAACATTAGAGGAAGTTATTGGACCATATTTGAACGATTTATCTGACAACGAAAAACAAACTTATCATGCTTTGATTGAGCATCAAAGAGACATTCCTAATCTCAGCCTAACCCAGATGGCAGAGCGCATTTACACCTCCAAGTCCTCACTTTTACGCTTTATTCAAAAATTAGGGTTTAAGGGCGTTTCTGATTTCAAGTATTCTCTTGATTGGTCTTTGCCACATGTGGAAGTAGGGCAGGCTGATTTTGACTTGGGGGAGACTGTGCAAGGTATAGACAGTATGTTGACGAAAGCCTTATTGGTAGGGTTTAATGAGCTGATCAAGTCTTCCTCACCCATTTATCTTTGTGCTTCTTCAGAGAGTCAGTACATTTTAATGGAGCTCTTTTCTTATCTCCTCTTGAAAAAGGGCTATCCTTCTTCTCGCCTTCGCATTTCTTCTGCTTCAGAACTTACGATGACAGTATTTAAAAGGCTTTCCAGTCAATCCCTAGTGATTTTTTTCTCAGCACATGCGAAATCTTCAGCGGTCCGGAACGCTTTATACAGCCTTAAAAAACGAGAAATCTCGACCATATTAATCACTGGGCACTCGAGCGAATCGTTAAAAGCGGAGGTGAAGTTACTTCTCGCGATGGATTTTCCTAGTCATCTTTCAGGTATATCCAGTCTTAGATTAGGTTTAAGCAGCCTGTTTATTAATCGTCTTCTAGAAAAGGCCTTATAAAGACAAGTAAAAGTTCTGGAGTAACTTGTTTTTCTCATGCCATAATATCGAAAAAACCAATATTATATATTGATTTAGAGTTAGAAATAGGATATAATATTGAAGTGTTCAATATTTTGTGATGAAATATATCTGGATGAAACAACTTTAACAACAAGATAGGATGCTAGAGAAGATGCCTGAATTACCAGAAGTCGAAAACGTTAGGCAAGGCTTGGAAAAGCTGGTGAAAAACAAAAAAATCCTCAGTATTGAGAGTTCTTATCCAAGAATGGTTCTGACGGGATTTGAGGAGTTAAAAAAAGAACTTGAAGGACGGGAAATTAAAGCTATTAAGCGACGAGGTAAATATTTGTTATTTGACTTTGGACAATGGACGCTAATTTCTCATCTGCGCATGGAGGGGAAGTATCGTGTTGAACCTCTAGATTTTGAAAGTCAGAAACATGACCATATCTTTGTGAGATTTTCGGATGCAGTACTTGTTTATGCAGATGTGCGGAAGTTTGGGACATGGGAGCTGCTAGATTCTGGAGAAGTTGAGCACTATTTTATATCGAAAAAGATTGGCCCTGAGCCCAGAACGGAAGATTTTGATGAGACCCTCTTTTCAAAAAAACTGCATCAATCGCAAAAGAAGATTAAGCCCTATTTATTAGACCAAACTTTGGTTGCTGGTCTAGGAAATATTTATGTGGATGAAGTGCTCTGGCGGTCACAGGTACATCCAGAAACAGTGAGTTCAGAGCTAAGTGCAAAACAAATTCATCTTATTCATGATAAGACGATTGAAGTATTACAGACAGCAGTGGAACGTGGGGGTTCTAGCATCCGCACCTATAAAAATGCGATGGGGAAAGAAGGGAGTATGCAGGAACTCCTTATGGTTTATGGTAAGCAAGGGGAAATTTGCCCCCGCTGCCATAAAGCCGAAATCGAAAAAATAAAGGTTGCAGGCCGAGGCTCACATTTTTGCCCATATTGTCAAAAAATAAAGTGAAAATTCAAGATTTTTACGTGTAAGAGTATGGGATGCAATCAGTTTCAAACAAAATGAAAAATGCTATAATATAAAGAGCAAAAAGATTAACGGAGAAAGTAATGGCTACAAAGAAAAAGAAAAAATTAGAAGATATTACAAAAAAATATGGTGCAGAGCGTGAAAAGGCATTGAAAGAGGCCCTTGATCTTATCGAAAAGGACTTTGGGAAAGGCTCTTTGATGCGTTTGGGAGAGGCTGCCAGTCAAAAAGTTCAAGTGACAAGCTCGGGGAGTTTAGCGCTTGATATTGCGCTGGGAGCTGGGGGATATCCCAAAGGACGTATCATCGAAATCTATGGTCCAGAAAGTTCTGGTAAAACAACCGTTGCCCTTCATGCAGTTGCTCAAGTGCAAGCCGAAGGCGGTATTGCAGCCTTTATTGATGCCGAGCATGCCTTAGATCCCGTTTATGCAGCAGCTATTGGCGTAGATATCGATCAGCTTCTTTTATCACAACCTGATTATGGTGAACAAGGCTTGCAGATTGCGGAAAAATTGATTGAGTCAGGCGCTGTTGATCTTGTTGTTGTTGACTCAGTAGCTGCTTTGACACCTCGGGCCGAAATTGATGGAGAAATTGGAGATTCTACAGTCGGCTTACAAGCTCGTATGATGAGCCAAGCTATGCGTAAGCTTGCTGCAGGCATTAACAAGACAAAGACAACAGCTATTTTCATCAACCAATTGCGTGAAAAAGTTGGTGTTATGTTTGGAAGCCCAGAAACAACACCGGGAGGGCGTGCGCTCAAGTTCTATGCTTCTGTACGCCTAGATGTACGTGGAAGTACAAAAATCGAGGAAGGTTCTGGGGACAATAAAACGGCTATTGGTAAGTCAACGAAAATCAAGGTTGTAAAAAACAAGGTTGCGCCACCATTTAAAGTAGCTGTAGTTGACATCATGTTTGGTGAGGGAATCTCAAAAACAGGTGAACTTTTGACAATAGCTGTTGAGGAGGGCATTGTTAAAAAAGCAGGTGCTTGGTTCTCTTATAATGACGAAAAAATCGGTCAAGGCGCAGAAAAAGCAAAGGCTTTTCTTAAGGACAATCCAGATATTTTCAATGAAATTGACCGTCAAGTACGTCAAAAATATGGTTTGATTGAAGGCAGTGAGAAAAAAGAAAGCGAAGAAGCCGAAGATAAAAAGACTGATAAAAAAGTGAGCAAAAAAGCAAAGGCTGAGACTGCTGCCGTGGAAGAAATTGAACTCGAATTAGAATAACAGAAGGGCTAGCTTCTGAATGAAATCGTGGCTGTTGAGAAACAGCAACAATTCTTGAAAATAAAAAATGGAACGCAAGCATGCAGTTCCATTTTTTTATAGACTTTGGATAAATCAGAAACTTTCAACAGTCTCTGAAAACATAGGCTTACCCTATAGTTCAGCCCTTTTTTCCTTGCGGAAGTAAGAAACAATACCAAAGACAAGAATCCAAATTGCTGAGCCAATAGCCGGTATGCGTGTATCTTTGAAGAAGAAGAGAGAGATGAAGATTAAAGCAAAGGCAACGATAGTAACGGGAATCAAGACATTAGGCACCGGAACTTTGAAACCATCTTCCATATATTCATCTGACTTTCTGTACTTTGTATAAGCGATGAGTGTCATGATGTAAACAATCAAGAAGAGATTGGTTGCGACACTTGTAATAAAGACGAAACCGTTAGAAACACCTGGAATAAGTGAGATAAACGGTGCCAAGAAAATCAAGGCTGCAGTGAAGAAGAGCGCATTGGTTGGGATACCGTTTTTAGAAAGTTTCGTGAAAGGTCGCAGGGCTTTGTCCCCATGTAATTTTGAAAGGGAGAACAGATTACGTGTTGTTGAAAAGAGAGCAGAGTTAAGCGCTGAAGCCGCTGAAGTTAAAACGACAAAGTTAATAAGTGCAGCTGCCCACTTGAAACCGATGAGGTCAAAAACCATGACAAATGGGGACTGGTCTGCAGGAATGTCTGTCCAATGGTAAATAGACATGATGGCAGTCAGTGCTCCAATATAGAAAATCAAGATACGAATGGGAATCTGATTGATAGCCTTTTTAAGAGTTGGACGAGGGTCCAAAGTCTCTGCTGCAGTCATGCCGATAAATTCCATGGCTACAAAGGCAAACATAACCATTTGGAAGCTTCCGATAAAGTTAGCAACTCCATTTGGGAAGAAGGAGAAGTCTTTGACGACATTACTTAGGCTGACCGTTGTTCCATCAGCTTGAAAACCTGTAAAAGCCATCACGATAGCGGTAACAATCAGACCGACAATGGCTATAATTTTTATCATTCCAAACCAAAACTCTGTTTCACCAAAGAACCTAGCGTTAAGCGTATTGAGTGCAGTTAAGGCTAGGAGGATAACTGTTTCGGTGAGCCACACGGGGACACTCGGTAGCCAGAATTGGATATAGACGCCAACGGCAGTTAATTCGGCCATTGCCATGAAAATAACGACAAGCCAATAGGACCATTGAATAAAATAACCGGCCTTGTTTCCAAGATAGCGGCTGACAAAGTTAAGAAAAGAGTGTTGCTCTGGGTCCATGTAGAGCATCTCACCAATTGCTCGGAGTAAGATAAACATCAGTGCTCCGATGATGATATAAATCAGTAGAATTGATGGTCCAGTCATGCTGATAGACTGCCCTGCTCCTAAGAAGAGACCTGTTCCGATAGTTCCAGCAATTGCGATAAGCTGGATGTGACGATTTTTCAGACCTCTTTGAGTCTGATTGTTTTCATTATTCATAAAAACCTTTCTGTAATTTTATGCACAATTATAAACATTATAAAGTAATTATATCGCTTTTGGATAAAATTGGCAAGATGAATGAGAAGATATTTTGATGAAGGGCTTAAAAAGTTTCTTTTCAGGTACATTCTGCTTTTATCGACAATGTTATCGCTTTCTTATGTGCATTTATCGCTACTTTTACCTTGAAGGATTTTTGTCTTTTAAATTTTCGGCAAAGGATTTAGAAAATTGCTCGGAGCATATTTAGACAGTTTTACACCAAATATCTTAATAGGAATAAGTGAGGCTTAGTGAAAGGTAATGTGAATAATTATACAAAACAAATGCAATCCATCTTGACATGAGACTGCTGAAAAAGAGCGCTAAATAGTTCAACCCCAAGCTTTTATCTCTACAGATTTTTGGGAAAAATCCCCAATGAAAAAAGCTTAACCCTATGTATAAGAATACTTCGGTTGAGCATTTTCATTTTTTGCATTTTTACTGAATCAGTCTCTTTCAACTTTTGTTGCAGACTCTGGTATAATAAAAATATGTTAATCATAAATGAACAATTGTTCGAGATTGAGGACTCAATCGATACTCTGGTCAAAGCCTTTTTAGATTTGCCACAAGTTGCTGTTTACCGTACCTTGAAAGCTGAGTTTGAAGCAGACAAGGACGTGCAGGATAAGTTACGGATTCTCACAGAAAATCAAGAGTACGTAGCTTTTCGTCCAGAGTTGCTAGAGTTAAGAAAGGAAATTTTATTCAACGAGAAGGTTTATAATCTGCGCGTTGCTGAAAATGACTTGCAGGAACTTTTATCCGATTTAACGAAAGACATTGCTTCATCAATCTCAGAACATATTTTTGTAGATGAAAATTTGCCCTTGAAAGGAGGGAGTCGCCATGAACGACACCATTAATCAAGAAACAGAAGAAAATAAATCAGAAAGTACAGCAGTTCGCCCACTGGATAAACAGAATAGAAGTGCCCTTTTTGTCTATTGTAATTCTTACAAAGGCAATAGGCAGTTGAACCGCTACGGGGACCTTGGCTATACGAGCCGCAAGGCACACTACAGCCTTCTTTATGTGAATGAGGAAGATGTGCCAGAGACGATCAAGAAGCTCAATGAACTCAAATTTGTGAAAAAGATACGACAGAGCCATCTTAAGGAAATCAATACAAACTTTTCAGAAGCTTTTGCTGAAACAAATGAAGAAATTAAAAGTCAGCTTGATGCTGCTTTAGCTAAACTATGATATTTCTATAGAAATTCTAGATAAAAACGATAGAGCAGGTTGTGAAAGAATATCGAAAAAAACTGCCTTTTATCAGGCAGTTTTTTCAATATGACGAAGGTAATTTTGAATAATAAGGTGAGAATAGCTCTCGATATGTAAACATTCATTTTCTGTGTAAACTAAGGTTGCTGGAATTTGAGTGAAATTATTTTTATAAAATTCTTGCGCATTTTTTATCATTTGCTTTTTGGCAAAATGGCGATGAGCCACAAAGTCAGCGGTGGTTAAGTTTATTTCTAACAATATCTCGTGACGCATCTGATTGTTGTAGTCGAGAACAGTTAGATTTTCTAACCTTTCTTGCAAGGCCAGGATAAACTTTCGTCCATATTTTCGTCCGTGCAGATTTATCGTTAAAAAGTCTGAAGAAATCTTTTGAAGGCGGTCGAAGCTGGCATTGAGATGCTCAATATTTTTAGGCAGATTACTGCTGTCACGTAGTTCTTTAGCTGCTGCAAGTGTAGCCAGAGGATAGAGATACTAGTTGTGAGAGTCAAATTCAGAGAATTTGTTAAGAATTGGGGTGAAAAAATGATGGATGTCATACATAAGTGTTATATTTTTCCTTATTAAGTCTGTTATAATTATTTTTTATCTGTTGGTATATCTATGAAATATAGTTTATCAAATTTTAGATAGCAGACCAAATTATATGCAAAAAGTGCTAAATAAGCACTTTTTACTGTTGATTCATATGGCGTAAACAGTCCAGAAAACGCACGACTTTGGACTTTGAAAAACGAAATTCAATGTGATTTTTTTTCAAAAAAGCTAAAAAATCCTTTTTTCCCTGTTCACTGTCTGTTACTTCTAATTCTAGCTCGTAATCCGTATGCCCAAGATAGTCATTTTTGTCAAGAGCTGCTAGACCAATAGGAAGACGCTGTTCATAGCGAATAGTTGTTAAGCTCCCCACCAAGGTGATACTTTCTAAATCAACACCTCTCTCTTTCAAAATATCGCAGATTTCACTGAGGTCAGTTTTACCACAGGTGACGCTCTTTTGAGAGATAAGGTATTGTGCCTCTTCAAGCGTAAGCTCTATGTTATGCTCAATATTGCCTACCTGTTGAGGGACCTTAAGCGTCATTTCCGCTGAACGGTCAAAGGTACGTATACGTAGGGCTAACTTTTTCTTCCGAAGTGTAAAATCTTGGGAGTCAAGATAGTGATTCGTCTGTCGAACGGGAGTGACATGAGAAAAGAGGGTTTTCAAACGGTCATACTCCGGCATGGAGAGCATCGTTTTATGCTCGATTTCTAAATTTGTTGACATTTTTATAAAAGATGCTCTATTTAGATTACTCTTTGCAAGATCTCCAAGAGAGACATCCTCCCTTCTGGTTAGAATGATAAATGTTTTATTATTTAAAAGTATATCAAAAGCCCGTATCTAAGTAAAGTCACAAAGAAACTGGACCTTCTATTTCTAAGGTTTATGGTACATTTGTGACCGCTTTTTCCCTCTCTAAATTATGTAAAGTTGTCTAGTTAATATAGGGGAGATATGGTATAATTTAGGAGGACTGTAATAAAATGCAAAGGAGAATTGACCAAAGGTTAATTTGGATAAGCTTATGACTGAAAGTACAGCAGCCGAATTTGATTGGGAAGAATTTCTTGATCCCTATGTTCAAACGGTCGGAGAATTAAAAATCAAACTCCGTGGCGTGCGCAAGCAATTTTTGAAGAAAAAACTCTACTCACCGATAGAATTCGTTACTGGTCGTGTAAAGCGTCGAGACTCGATTCGTAAGAAGGCTGTGATGAGGGGCTATACACTGGAAACGATTCAAGAGATGGAAGACATCGCTGGTGTTCGCGTTATGGTGCAGTTTGTTGATGATGTTTGGGATGTTTTGGAGCTCTTAAGAAAGCGTAAAGACCTAAAAATCGTTGAGGAGCGTGATTATATACACAATCAAAAAGTGAGTGGATATCGTTCATATCATGTTGTGATTGAGTATCCAATTGATACTATTGAAGGCTCACGGGTCGTTCTTGCAGAAATTCAAATCCGGACATTGGCAATGAATTTTTGGGCAACGATTGAACATTCCCTAAGTTATAAATATGGCGGGGTTATTCCGGAGGAAGTCCGAGAACGTTTGACTACTGCAGCACATATGGCAGCACAGCTTGATATGGAAATGGGAGCCATTCGAGAAGATATTCAGGAAGCACAATTGCTTTTTGATGATCCTCAAGCAAGGTTGGATTATAAAAAGGAAAACGGGGAAGACAATGAGCTCTGGTAAAAAAATCTGGTTGGTAGGGAACTCAAGTGAAAAGTCACAGGAGACGCTGTTAGAGTTAACAGCGCTTTTGCAAGCTAAAAATTTTCAATTTGAGGAAGAAGATCCAGAAGTAGTTATCTCTGTAGGGGGGGATGGTACCTTACTCAAAGCCATGCATCTCTATGAGAATAAACTGGATAAGCTTCGTTTTCTAGGCGTTCATACGGGACATTTGGGTTTTTATACCGACTTCATGGATACTGATTTAGATAAGGTGATTGTGGCATTAGAATCAGAAGTAGCTCAACATGCTGTACATTATCCTCTTCTCCGTATTTTGGTGAAGTTCCAAGATGGTTCTGAAAAACTGCATTATGCGCTTAATGAGTCAACCATTCGCCGCACATCTAAGACTTTAGTGGCGGACATCAAAATATCTGATTTTCTTTTTGAGAAGTTCCGTGGTGACGGTCTTTCTGTGTCCACACCTACGGGTTCCACAGCTTATAATAAGTCTATAGGAGGCGCTGTTTTGCATCCCCGCGTGGAAGCCATGCAAATGGCCGAGATAGCCAGCCTTAATAATATTGTTTACCGGACATTAGGTGCACCGATGGTGGTTGCTAAAAAAGACACGATTATCATTTGTCCGGAAGATGTTGAGGACTATAGTGTCACTGTCGATCAGCTGGGTTTTAATTATGAAAAGATTGAAGCTATCGAATACAGTATGGACGGCAAAACGATTGCTTTTGCTAACTGTGCCCACACAAGTTTTTGGGAACGTGTGCGAAACGCATTTATTGGAGAAGTTGAGTAAGGGTATGAAGTGCTTGATGTATGAAAGCGATTTTTGACGACATTGGCTATTTTGAGAGATTTTGAGCTGTTTTTTTAGAGCAAAATAGCACAAGGAAGCTTTCTCGTTTTCATTCATTATTTCATGCGCTTGTCTTATTTTTGATTAAAACATATTTACTCATACGAAACAAATGTGATATAATAAAATCCTGTTCTAGGCAAACTCCGACATGTGTTGGAGTTTTTAGATGTCGAAAAGTAAGACTTAATCTGCTAGAAGGAAGCATACAAATGTTTGATCAGGAACAGACTTAAGAGGAGAAGTTAAAGCAGTGGAATTTTCGTTTACAAATACAATTGATGGGAACACGGTAAAAACTTTACTGAAGCAGCATGGTGTTTCCAAGCGCTTTCTTTCACATGTCAAGTTTGATGGTGGCAAGATTTTGGTGAATGGTATGGAGCGTAACGTTCTCTTTCCTTTGCAAGTCGATGATGTTGTGACGATTATAACACCGGTAGAACAAGGAACAGACCTGCTGATTCCCGAGGATATTGACCCAGAGGTGGTTTTTGAAGATGAACATTATTTGATTGTCAATAAGCCGGCAGGACGGACGTCAATTACGGGACGTTTGCATCCGACAGGCGCCATGTCTAATCTGGTCAAAGGCTATATTGTCCGTAAAAAATATGAAGATCAAACAGTGCATATCATCACGCGCTTGGATCGCGATACGAGCGGTTTGATGCTTTTTGCTAAGCACAGTCTGGCCCATTCTTTAATTGTGCATCCAAAGTACAAAGAGAGCGTGACAAAACGATATTATGCCATTATTTATGCGGATGAAAAATTACCAAAATCTGGCGAGATTAATCTGCCTATTGGTCGAGTAGAATCTTCAATCATCGAGCGGCGCGTGAGTCCTGATGGAAAGGAAGCGCGGACAAGCTATGAAGTTGTGGCGGAAAAAAATGGTCTGATGCAACTGGATGTTGTTTTACATACAGGTCGGACCCATCAAATCCGTGTTCATTTTTCACATCTGGGACATATTCTTGTAGGAGACGAACTTTACGGTGGCAACCATGAGTTAATAGATCGTCAAGCACTTCATTGTCATCATTTACAATTTGTACATCCTTTTACAAATGAATTAATCGATATTGAGCTAGAGATGCCAGAAGATATGCAAAGATTGATGGGTTAAGATGCTCCTATCATTGTTCCTAAAGGCACTAATGCTAGACGCCTATTCCTATGGGAATAGCCTAAGCATCTTATTAGCTTCAATTCAAAAAAATATCGTTTTTGAATTTCTTCGTCATAAGATGCTTCTATCATTGTTCCTATTTCGTGAGCTGCCCGCGCAAGAAGAGAAGGATAATAATGTTTGCCGGTAACACGGTTACTCCCCCTTGTATTTACAATGCCGATGCGGAGATATTGAATAATGAGAAAAGACCTCCAAATGTTAAATTTTTAACTCTAACTTTTGGGGGCACTATATTTAGCAGATTGGTGGCGGCTACTTATCAATTGTTGGACTGTCATTTTTCATGTAGCTACAAAGAGCTTGTTAGCGCTAAGCTCTTTTTTATTCCTTAACCTTATGTGATAGGAGGACAAGGGGGGGGAACTATTTGCTTATCTTGTCAGCCTATAAAAAAATCTCTTGTTCAAATACAAGAGATTTTTTATGTGTTAGGTGTTAGAAATCCCAGCCCTTGATAATTTTCACACCTGTAATTTTTTCAGGATTAACAGGTGAAGATTCTTCTTGAGGGTTATTTGGGTTTGTTGTCACTTTACCTGCAGCAATCTTATCTACAACATCCATGCCAGAGATAACTTGACCGAAGACAGTGTATTGTCCGTCAAGGAAAGGAGCTCCACCTTGTTTGTAGGCTTCGATAATCTTCTCAGGGTATTTTTCCGTTGTCAAGCCTTGATCCGCAGCTTTAGGATTCTGAACAATGAAGAATTGTGAGCTACTTGTTTCTCCCGGACCACTGTTAGCAAGTGATACTGCACCACGAATATTATAAAGCTGGTTAGAGATTTCAGTAGCAAAGGGCTTGTTATTATTCACAACCGACTTGCTGCCTGTTCCTTTGTTGCTAGGGTCGCCTGTCTGAATCATAAAGTTGTTAATCACTCGGAAAAACTCGTTGTCCTTATAGTAGCCCTCTTTAGCTAAAGCCAAGAAGTTTTCCACAGCCATAGGCGCAAGTTTAGGGAAGAGTTTAATATTGATATTTCCTGCTGTAGTTTGGATTTGAACCTCAGCTTCGTCTTGCCCAACCTCAGTAGATAGCTGCGGGAGTGCTACACTTTGCAGGTCGTCTTTTGCATCAGTTGTGCTGCCGGAGTTGTTTGCAAAGTAAATTAGGCTGCCGACAATAACAACGACAAGGACTAAGAGTCCTCCAAAAATGATATTCGTATTTTTTTTCTTTTCCATTTCTATATTTTAACATAAATATTCCTCAGACTAAACGACTATGAAAAGTTTATTCTTGCAAAATTTTGAATAAAGGAATATACTAAATAAAAATATCAGGAAGGAGAATCATATATGTCTAAGTTTGACCGACAAGCTCAACATCATCATGTGCATAGATAGGAGTTGTGTCATACTTTTGGTATAGATGCAGCTTTAGAGTACGCTCGAAAGACATCTATGCCGGTGATTCTCAAAAAGACCGGATAGTTTGACTATTTGGTCTTTTCTTTTGGGCAAAATTATGCTGTAAGTGAACAAAAAGTTTTAGAGAAAGAAAAAAATATGAAAAATGAAAATCAAATAAAACGCGATTTAAAGCAGAGGCACATCACGATGATTGCCTTGGGTGGCACAATTGGTACGGGGCTCTTTCTGACTTCAGGAGCAACCATCAGCCAGGCAGGGCCTTTTGGAGCGGTAGCGGCTTATATCTTGGTTGGGATAATGGTCTATTTTGTGATGACTTCCTTAGGAGAGATGGCAACATATTTGCCAACATCAGGATCTTTTACAGATTATGGTTCACGGTTTGTTGATCCAGCTTTTGGCTTTGCTCTGGGCTGGAATTACTGGCTAAATGGAACCATCACTATTGCCGTTGACTTGACGACAGCAGGATTGATTACCCAATTTTGGTTGCCGCATGTCCCTACTTGGATTTTTTCAGGTCTGGCTGCTGTGCTTATTTTCGCGATCAATATTATGGCAGTCCGGGCCTTTGGAGAAACAGAATACTGGCTGTCTATTATCAAGCTGGTCACAATCCTTGTTTTTCTCGTGGTTGGGCTTTTGACAATTATCGGTATTTTTGGAAATCATATTAACGTTGTGGAAAATCTTACTGCTGGAAATCATGTCTTTGCAGGAGGTATCACGGGATTTGTGGGCGTTTTACTTATCGCGGGCTTTTCCTTCCAAGGCACAGAGTTGTTGGGGGTTACAGCAGGTGAAACAGAAAATCCTGAAAAGAGTATTCCTAAAGCGATGAACTCTATTTTCTGGCGCATCCTTCTTTTCTACATTTTTACAATCATTATTATTGCAGCGCTCATTAACTATCAAGATCCACGATTGTTGAATTCTGATTCTACAGCTGTGATGAGTCCCTTTACCATTGTTTTTAAAAACATTGGTCTGGCTGTTGCGGCCAGTGTGATGAATGCTGTTATCCTAACCTCTGTCATTTCATCAGCAAACTCTGTCATGTACGCTTCGACACGTATTCTTTATTCTTTGGGAAAAAAAGAAGGTGCACCAAAACACTTCTCCAAAATAGCCAGAAACGGTATACCTATAAACGCCTTGTTGGCAACTACAGCTGTATGTGTGATTGCTTTTTTAACAGGGATTTTTGGGACGCAAATTTATCTTCTACTGGTTGATTTATCAAGTTTGACAGGATTTATCGCTTGGGTAGGAATTTCTCTTAGCCATATACGCTTTCGTCGTGCTTTCCTAGTACAAGGGAGGGATCTAAAGACGCTTCCTTATCAAGCCAAATGGTTTCCCTTTGGTCCCATTATATCCCTAATAATGACAGTGGTAATTGTGATTAATCTTAATCCAGCATTACTTTTCAGCAGTCACTGGGGAGAAGGTTTAGCCCTATACGCCGCGATTCCTTTGTTTTTAGCACTCTATTTCGGCTATAAATGGAAATATCATACAAAGTTAGTTCCACTCAAAGCAGTAGATTTGCGGCGTGAGAAATGATAGAATGATAGAATGAAGAAAATCAAAACCTATCTCCTCATCCCTTTACTCCTCTTACTTATCTCTATGAGCCTAACAGCCTATGGCCTTAGCCAAAAGGAAAATACATGGGAAAAAGTTGAAGAAAGTAAGACAATCACCATTGGTTACGAAGCTGACTTTGCGCCCTTAAGTTCATCTCAGGAAAAGCAAAAACCTACAGGCTTCAATGTAGCTTTGGCTGAGGCTATCTTTGATTCTTACGATATTCGGATTAGGTGGAGAGCTTTGGACTGGTCTTCCAAGGAGAAGGCTTTAAGAGAGGGAGAAGTGGACCTAATCTGGGGACCCTATATCGTAAACAAGGCACATAAAAAAGATATGTTATTTAGTCAAACCTATCTTACTTCAAGAACTGTGTTACTTGTACCAAGGGAGGCGAATATTTATAATATCGGCGACATGCATGATCTACTTGTCGGAGGGCAGAAAGCTTCTGTAGAGTACGAAATATTCGGTAAGTATCCTCATGTCTTAAAAAATATTGTGAAAGAAAACTTGATGTTTTTATATGATAAACCCAGTGAAGCAGTAGCAGCCTTGCAAGAGGGGAAAGTTGAAGCACTTCTCTTGGACGAACACTATGCAAAGACTTACCTCAAGGAAAAGCAGCTTAATGCTGTATTTAACATTCTCAACACGCCATACCCCCAAGAAAATTATGTTGTCGCAGCTCGTAAGGGAGATAAAGAGCTGATCAGTAAAGTAGACCAAGGTTTACAAGAACTTCGTCAGTCAGGTGAACTTAGCAAGCTATCGCAGCGGTGGTTTCAACCCTAAGATGTTAAAATAAAAGGAGCGAAAGCTCTTTTTACTTTAATGAAGAGGAATAGATATGAAATTGATTGCAATTGTAGGTACCAATGCCAGTTTTTCCTATAATAGAAAGTTGCTCTGGTATATGAAGAAACATTTTGTAGCTGAAGTTGAGATTGAGATTGTTGAAATAGCGGAGCTTCCGTTGTTTACTGAAGATAGTTTGGACTTGCCTAAGAAAATTTTGGAAATCGCAGAAGCGATAGAAGACTCAGAGGGGCTGATTATTTCCACGCCTGAGTATAATCACGGGATTACAGCTGCTTTAAAATCCTTGCTGGAATGGCTATCTTGGGGTGCGATTCAGCCGCTTGTTAATACCCCGGTCATGATAGTGGGAACCTCCTTGGGCAAACAGGGAACCGTTTTTGCTCAGGAAAACCTTAGACAGATTCTTTCATCACCAGGCTTGGAAGCTTTTGTTTTGCCTGCTAATCAGTTCTTACTCGGTCACGCAGCTGATGCTTTTGATACTTCGGGAAATTTGATAGATAGGCAGACTATTTCTTGGTTAGAGCATTGCTTTAGGAACTTTTGCCTCTATGCGAAAAACTTGAAACCATTGAGAAAGCTTATGGAGACAGATGCAGATACTGGAGCTTCTGAGCATGAGTGACTTTTTATCGAAAAAATATCAGGCACTCGGGACAGTTATTGAACTGAGCTTGCTGCGGGCAGAAGGATTAGCAAGTGTGGAAAAACTTGATCAGGCCTACGAAAAGATTGTACATTACGAAGATTTATTTACTGTCCACAGGGAGCATTCGGAGCTGATGGAAGTCAATAAGGCGGCAGGAGTGAAAGCAGTAAGTCTATCCAAAGAGGTTTATTCGCTTACTCAAAAAGCTGTTCGTGTCAGTCAAGAACACTTTGGCTTCAATGCAAGTATTGGACCGTTGGCTAAACTATGGCATATTGGGTTTGCAGATGCACGGGTTCCTTCGGATTTGGAAATTCAAGAAGCACTTTGTTTGACGAATCCTGACGGCATTAGTTTTGATGAGCAGGAGAAGGCAATTTTTCTCCCTGAAAAAGGGATGGCCTTAGACTTGGGAGGAATTGCTAAAGGTTATATTGCAGACAAAATTGCAGAATTTTGGAGTGAGCAGGGTTTTTATACAGGGATGATTAACCTTGGGGGAAACCTCTGTTTTCTAGGAACCCCCATGAAGAGGCAATGGCGTGTAGGCGTTCGAAATCCCTTGGAAAAGGGTAAAACTCCCGTGCTGCACGTATTAACAAACTCAAGCTCGGCTGTAACTTCAGGGATTGATCAGCGTTATTTGGAGAAGGAGGGGAAAACTTATCATCATATTCTCAATCCTGAAACAGGTTATCCTCATGCGAACAATCTAGCAAGTGTGACTGTATTTTCTAATACGTCACTGGATGGGGAGATTGAGGCAAAACGCTTGTTTTTTGCAGAAAATCCAGAAGAAGTTTTTCTTAAGAACCGTTCAGTTATCCAAGGAGCAGTTCTGATTAGCAAGGACAGAAAAATAAAAATTCTTGGGATGAAGCCTAAAGATGTGAGAGTGATGGACAAGGGTTTCGTCTTAAAAAACTAAGTAAAATCAAGACTCCTGAATTCGGGAGTTTTTTAATAGGATTAAAACTTGAGTTTTCTCATCAAACGCTCATTTCATTTGACCTTTTTTTTTTTTATACTATAGACTCAGAAAGTAAACGTAACATTAGAAATGTAGTTGTAATGAAAATCTAAAAGTAGATGTTACGTCAAAGGAGGAATTTATGACACCAGAAAAGAAAAACCAGCGGCGGCTGCGCAACCTTGCACTCCTGTCGCTCTTGTTACTCGCAGTAGGCGGCACCTTCGCCTTCCAAGCCTTCAACCAGCGGGCCATCAATGACCGGCTGAATGAAGTGGACATCAATGTCGGTGGCCGTGTCCACGACTACTACAATCGAGACACCGAAAACAAGGACGTCTTCGTGGAAAACTACGGGGAGCGGCCAATCATGGCCCGGATACGCCTGTCCGAGTTTCTCGAAACCCGCCAGCGTGACGAAACGGACTTCACGCCCCTGGTCGCAGGGACCAGCCGTGACGATGTAGAAAACTGGACCACATGGATCCCAAGCGCAGGCAATATCAATGACCGTGCAAACAATAATCCGTCCAATGCCTTTGACCAGTATGCCACACTCATCTTCGGTTGGGAACGTTCAGGTCAAGATGCTCCATGGTATATGCCCACCTTCAACCATGATAACCTTGATCAGAGAACAGCAGCGGCAGGCCATGCGCGGGACTGGATTGAAGGGAGCGGTGCTACAGATGCGGTCACAGACGGCGCGACACATCCGGGAGACGGTATTGATGCTTACTGGTCAGCAGGCGGCAGCTTTGACAACAGTGGTCCAATCTGGCCGGGAGAAGAAGTGACCAACCAAACTGCTCAAAACTTACAACAAGACCGTGCCCCAATGACCATGAACCAGTGGAGCAACTTGCCTAACGAAGACAAGATAGGCAACTTCTGGGTGGTTGACCACAACACAGGTTGGGCTTACTGGGCCAACAGACTGAACAGTGAGCAAGCGAGCTCTTACCTGCTAGATGCAGCGGAGATGACGGCTGCCATTGAGGACAAGGTCTTTAACGGTTTTTACTACTATGGAATCCATGTTGAGAGTGGACTGGTACACCCTGACCAGCATGAGGAGTTCCTAAATGACGGGGAGCAACACCATGCGGAGCTGGCAGACCTTCTCCGTGGTATCCAGAACGGAGTGATGTTTGATGACGGCCCGAACCCACTGCCTAACGAAGACAGCCCAGCATCAGCCTTTGACTTTTCGACCATGCGTCCGGGACGTATCTTTACCATGGCTGGGGAGCAGTACCGCTACCTTGAAAACATGGGTTCTGGGAATCATATGATTATTCGGAATGGTGTAATTACTAATATCCCCTTGACACAACATGAAGCAGAATTGAATACTTGGCGTCAAGCTCTTGCCCCAGAAGTTCAGGCGATGATTCAACCTGTCTCTGTCGCATATATAGGTCCTGCTATTTTGGATGAAGATATTGTTTGGGAAGGCGGCTGGCGTTGGATAATGAGTGCCAGCAACTTGGATCAATTTCCTGATGCTGCAGCTGACATCACTCAAGTTGACTCAGGTGGCACCCCACGTGCCTTTGCTCTCTCTTTAGCAGATGTGCTACGCTTGTCAGGTCCAGGGCGTGCTTTCCCTAATAGAGAACAACGTGCAGCTCCAAATAATATACTTTGGTGGACACGTACACCTTCCTCACAAGGTCTTAATCCTGATACAGGTTGGTTTGTTAATAGAGATACAGGTGTAACTAATGCTACTGGATGGTTAAATGCTCACTGGGGCATAAATGCTGCTGGAGCGAATGGCGGCATGCGCCCAGCCCTCATCATCAACCAAACAAATTAAAGCAAAGCAAAGCTTTCTCTCGCAGAAAGCTTTGCTTTTTTGCTGTACATTTTCAGTAGGGTGAAATTTTTAAGGGCTAAAGATTTTTAATTTCTTGGGCGATTAAGTTTGCAGTGTAGTAGCAATCGCAAAACTCAAACATTCTTTTGCATTCTTTCAAAGTTTCTATTGAGGCTTTATTCCCTCTTTTATAAGCAAGCATCGCCTTATTATATCGAAGTGTTAATTTGTCATAGAGATAGTACTCATGGATATTACTATTCTCAAGATAATTAATATACTTTTCTGCCAGAGAAAACATTTTATCGTGAATTGAAACGCTAATGATATTATTCAAAGTTTGAAACATGGCATGCTTGGTATAGTGTAAATC
Organism: Lactococcus garvieae; assembly: GCF_016758115.1. Taxonomy (GTDB): domain Bacteria; phylum Bacillota; class Bacilli; order Lactobacillales; family Streptococcaceae; genus Lactococcus; species Lactococcus muris. Next base: position 14,904 of record NZ_WIVG01000013.1, on the reverse strand, counting down.
GTTATTTATACTTGTTGGATCAACCATTTTTTGAGCCAAATCTGCCGTTGTAATGAAGTCAAATAAAAGAAAGCAGTGCCCAAATAGCCAAATGTCATATTGTCCCCATTCCTTGAGAGCGTATAGATAATGCTTCACAAAATTAATATCAGATTTTGGGACTTGAAAATCAGAATCAAGGCTTGCTATAAGTGACTGGATTTTAATTTTATCCAATTTAAACTTTTTCTTGTTTGGAACTTGACTTATCTTGTCTGTTATTATAGATAATAAATTTTCTAGTTTTGAAATATTTCGGCTCATATACGCTTCAGATACTTCGGTATTGAAAAGGAGGATATCATTTGGTTCCAATCGTTTATTGTATAGATTTTGAAATTCTAAAAAAGTCACATTTATATTTTGTAATGTTGCGATAAACACATCACTAGTTAGCACAGTTCGCCCATTTTCAAAATTAGATAACTGTGAAACAGATATATCATCACTAGCCGCTTCTTTTTGAGAAAAGCCTTTTGCCAGTCGGAAGTCTTTGTAGCATTGTCCGAGAATGTTCCCAAATTTTAATTGTTTTTCTTTTTTCGTTTTCATAAACTCTCCCAAATTTTTTATATATACAAATCCATTTTTATGAAAAAAGAGTTAAATATCCTTTCTAATTCAACTCTTTCCAGTGATTTTGGCTTTATTTACAGTTTTATATATTTATGTTTCTTGAGAAACAAAAATTTAATTTCTTCTTGAATTTATTGTATTATATTAATATTGTATGTTATATATTATACAATATTAATATAATTAAAAAAAGGGAGGAAAAAGAATATTGAAAAAGCATAAAATGCTGCTCTTGTTTACTGTGGCTTTGACTGATAAGGCATTATATCTTACATCAGGATTTTAGGCTTTACAGTACCGTATAGTGGTGATGTAGCTACAAATGCATCAATAAAAAATACTGAAAAATTTCTTAAAGATCTTTCGGTGCTAGAAGATAAATTAAAAGTGTTAGATTTCGTTATAGCACAAAATGCAAATACACATAGGAACAATTTTAGTTTCTATAACTAAAAATATGGAGGTGAATGATGTTTGATTTAGTTGCTACTGGTATGAGCTATACAATGGCTCGAGGTATTGCAAATGCGGTAAGCATGGGAATGAACATTTGGACAGCGGTTTCTCTTTTTTCTGGAGCTTTCACAGGTGTTGCAGGGATTGTTGCTCTTCTTAGAAAATATGCTCAGAGGAAACTTTGGCAACGATTTATTGCTGCATAGCATGTTGGGATGAGGGGCAATGGCAAATAAAGTTTTGCCATTGTCTATTTTTTGGAGGATTGATGATTAGATTGTTAATGCTAAGAGATTTTAGATCTCTTTGTAATCGTTTAAATAACAACATAAGAGATATTTTTTCGTATTTACCAGAAAGTATCTGTTTGAAATTATCATTTTTGATTGGTTTTGTTAGGTCTGTCTTGCTGTATCTTATTCCCTTGTTGTCCGTGCTGTACACTATTTTTGAAAAAAGTGTGTATTTGGAATTTTTACTTTTTTTGAATTGCTATGGCAGCTCCTTTATTTTAAATAATCGACTCAACATACAAGGAGGACTAGGATATCCTGAGCGCTTACTTAAAATGTCGAGCAATAAAAGTTTCTTCTATTTTTTTAAAAGAGGTAATATTTTATTAGTCTATAATTTTCTTGCATTTATCTTTGTTGAAGCTCTTCTATTACTGATAAACAAGGATATTTTTCATTTTTTTGCTATATTAGCAGTTCTTTTTATTGGTAAAAATGTCATTGAAACACGCCACTTATTTTTTAATTTAATTAATGGCCTGGCAATTATACTTTTAGCTATTCATGTCAAGGACTCACTTTCTATGATTATTTGGGGTATCTTAAATAACGATACTGATAAATTACTCAAAATTTTACTAGGTATTGATGTTGCGCGATTGTTCAAGGAAATGTTTCTTGGTATTGTTGCACTATCGGTTATACTTGATTTTTTTCCATTAAAAGTTTTAAAAGAAGAAAAGAGACGGTGGCGGTGGCTACTAATAAACTTTTGGCCGAATGGAGCATAAAAACGCGTGGTTTATCTAATTATTTTATTGCTCCACCTTACAGCAAGGTTTTTAACGACGTATTTTTAATTCCTGTAATCGTTATTGTATTTGTTTTTTCAATACTTAATTATCCATTCAAAGAAGAAATTCAGCTTTTGATTTTTGAGATTACTTTTTACTTTTATCTTTCTTATCTTGTAGAAAAATTATGGTATTTTTTGTGTTTATTTGCTAACAAAAAAGAAAAAAATATTTTTTTAATGAGTTTTAAAAATTTTTTCTTCAAATTACTTGAAAAAATTTTCACTCTTTTTCTCATTAGTTTTCCTATGCTCATTTTATTTTTGATACTGATTAGTGAACGAACACTTTTTCTACTTTCTGTTCCTATCAGTTTGGTATTATCCTTAATACAAGAAAGTACGATTTTGATAGATTATCAATCTTTAGCCATTGACAAAACAATGTCTGTAAAAGCAGCATACAATCCGTTCATTTACTTGGCATTATTGGTTCTTATAGGTTTAACTCAGATTGTCAATAAGGTGGACGACCTTGATATTTCAGAGATGTTCTTTATAAAAGTTTATATTGCAATATTCATTTTGTCTACGAGTTATTTGTTTGGAAAAGCAATAGTACAACTGAGAGGAGAGAAAAGAATATGAATACTTGGCCATTGTTATCACTCAGCATAGCTTTTCTTTATGCTAGTCATCTTTTTTTGAAATCTTTAAGTAAAAAGAAGAAAAACATATTTGCTTTACTATTTTTTGGTTCATGCGCAATACTATTTTTAGCCGGACTTATCATGGGGATGATTTATGGAAAATACTAGATTTTATATCAAAGTAAAAAATTTATATCAAGGACAAAAGATAGTCATTCCTTTTTTAGAAACCTCAATTTCAAAAGGAATTATCACAAATATTGTTGGGAAAAATGGAGTGGGAAAAAGCAGCTTTTTATCTGCTTTAAATGGAGAATTAAGCGTTGAAGAATTCAGAGTGTCTATTGGTACAGAAAAGATTGACGTAAAGAAAAACTTTGAAATTGTAAAGCTGACTTCGGATTTTTTTGGCTATGAGTTTTTGAAAAGTATTGAGTTTGTAGAATATATTTTGCGTCTGTACCGAAGAGAAATAAAGAGCAATATGAAAAAAGCCCGAAAAATGATGGAAGATTTGAATATGAAAGAGTTTGAGTATACTTTGGTTAAGGATTTATCTCAGGGTACAAAACAAAAGTTAGCGTTTATAGCTACTGTTTTGACTTCATGTAAGATTATGTTATTCGATGAAGCTTTTGAGCATATTGATAGAAAAAGCTTGCAAGAAATTTTTCGGATTCTAGACATGATAAGGAAAGAAAGCTATATTTTGAATGTTTCTCACACAGGAATTCTTGATGATTTAGAAAATGTGAAATTAGATTTGGAAGGGCTGATCAGTTATGAGAATTAAAAAAAGTTACGCCTTAGCTAGTAGCATTTTATTAGCCAGTCTATTAAGCGGGATATTGATTGCTATTTTTGGATTCGTAAATGATGAGCTGGTTCCTATGTATTCTTCAGCACAAGATTTTTGGAGTATATTTTTTCGTATATTTATCAAAAATTTTTTGATTATCATTTTTATGCTAATAATTTCCCTTATTCCATATTTACCAGCTCTTCTTTTGTCCGTCTATAATTTTATAGTGTTTGGTGCGAGCCTTGGTTTTTCGATAATGGACGTGGGAATGTGGGGCTCACTTTTGAGGTATCTACATGGATTATTAGAAATTCCAGTTATAATTATAGGTTTAGCCTTATCTTTGCGTTTTTCGCACTTTATTTGCGCTAAAATTTGGGGGAAATCTGGGAAGGCGACTTTCCATTTGAAAAAAATGGAGATTATTTTGACTCCACTATTATTACTGGCTGCTGGAATTATAGAAACAATTTATATAAAAGAAGGATTATAGATGGATTCAAAGATAAATAAAAGAGAAAAAATTATATTCTTATTAATGTTAGTGGCTTTTTTGGGACTTAATATTTTTGGGGGATACATTTTTGCAAGTACTGAAGAGTTTCAAGACATTTCTTCTAAAGTTAATATGAAAAATATTCTGAGTCTTGTAATTGTCCTATCGGCAATAATATCTTTATTAATATTTCTGTTTACTAGTTTCATCAATAATATCATACTAAATTTGATTTCTAGGAAGAAAGTACCATTTTGGACTAATACTTATTTTCTTTTAATTGCTACTCTGGCTGTGCAAATTGTATTTTTTTCGATTAAATATTTTTTTGGAGGTGCATCTTCCAATGATTTTCTTTTGATTGTACAGTCTATTATTAGAAATGGAATCTATGTATTTCTCATAAGAAAAAAGATGAATCTAAAAATGAAAACAACATTGATATTGTTATCAATATTGTTTGTCATAGATATTTTAATTGGGGTCGTTTTACTTTAAAATATTAGAAGCGAAATTAAGCAAGCAATCTTTCTTTAGCAACAGGTGCGAGGTGCTATATCCATAGTTTCCTAATCGCTCTATTTATCTCACAATTTCTGCCTTTCAAAGTCAGTTTGAGTCTTTTAACAATTGGTACCGCGGTGGGCATTGCAACGGTTTTAGGATTAGTCTTCAGCCTTGCCCTAGTTAATGCAGCAGTACGAAAAGATTTGATTGATATTTTGAGATAAAAAATGATGAAGAAACTGAATCATTTTCTTTATTGTAAGTCACAAACATGATGTAATCGCCTTTAAGAGATTTCTAACGTTTTATGAAGAGCTTGTATAAATTCTATCTCAAGTATATGCTTGGAGGTTAAGCTTACTGTGAGGTAGCGTTTTATGTTGAAGTTTAAAAAAGCATGATTTCTTTAAACTCAGAAATCATGCTTTTTCCTTTCTTATGGTCGTCCAAAAGTTGAAATCATTTGCTCGGCACACTTGAGACCGTCAATAGCAGCAGAAACGATACCACCGGCAAAGCCAGCACCTTCACCAGAAGGGTAAATCCCTTCTGTCGAAAGGGACTGGAAGCTTTCTTCATCACGGTTAATGCGGACAGGGGAAGATGAACGCGACTCTACGCCAGTCATAACAGCATCAGGCATGGCAAAACCTTCTATTTTTTTATCAAATCCAAGAAGTGCTTCTTTTATCGAAGAAGTGATATATTCAGGGAAAAGTTGACGGAGATCAGTAGGGGTAACGCCTAGTGCATAAGAAGGGGTAACTTCACCTGTCTGAGTTGAAGCTTTGTCTTCAAGGAAATCGCCCACCAGTTGCGCAGGAGCTTTGTAGTTTTTGCCTCCTAAATCAAAGGCTTTTTCCTCAAGTTGACGTTGAAACTCTACACCTGCCAGAGGATGGTCTTTTCCAAAATCTTCGGGGAAGACTTGAATCAAAAGACCGCTATTGGCATTTTCTTCAGAACGTGCGTGCTCGCTCATCCCGTTTGTGACCAGTCGTCCTTCCTCAGATGCTGCTGGCACAACAAGACCTCCTGGGCACATGCAGAAAGTATAAACGCCGCGCCCAGAGCTTGCCTTATGTGTCAATCGATACTCAGCTGCTCCAAGCCGTGGATGTTTAGCAAATTCTTTGTATTGAGCTTTATTAATCAGGCTTTGAGGATGTTCGATACGTACACCGACGGCAAAGGGTTTGGCTGTCATGTTAACCCCTTTGTCATAAAGTTCTGCAAAAGTATCACGTGCACTGTGACCAATAGCCAATATAGCGTGATTGGAGAAGATTTTCTGCCCATTTTTTAGAACGATACCTTGAAGTTTATTCTTTTCAATGAGGAAGGAGGCAACCTGGCTGTCAAAAAGCACCTCGCCACCAAGAGCGATAATTTGTTCACGAATATTCTTTACAATATCACGGAGCAAGTCTGTACCAACATGGGGATGAGCTTTATAGAGAATATCCTCTGGTGCACCCGCCTTGACAAATTCTTCTAAGACTTTACGACCGCGTAGGTCCCGGACACGAGAGGTGAGTTTTCCATCAGAAAAGGTCCCTGCTCCACCTTCGCCAAACTGAACGTTTGAAGCAGGATTGAGCTTCCCCTCCTTCCAGAAGCTCTCAATGGCTTTTACACGGTCTTCAACTTTCTGCCCGCGTTCTAAAACGATTGGGCGGTAACCCATTTGAGCCAAAAGGAGAGCAGAAAACATCCCAGCTGGACCAAAACCTATAACAAGAGGGCGATGAGCCATAGGTTCAGTGCCTGGGTGGGGATTTTTATACTTTAGATCTGGTGAGGAAGAAACATTTTTGATTTTTCTTTTGAGGAGTTTTGCTTCATTTTTAACTTCAACATCAACGGTGTAAATAAAGCTGATTTCTCCACGTTGTCGGGCATCAATCGATTCTTTGTAAATGCGATAGCTGACCAAGTCGGACTCTTGAATTTTTAATTTTTTCAAGAGGAGTTCTTTCACTTTTTCCACCGGATCATCAATGGAAGTTTTTATTTGAGATATTCTTAGCATTTTATTCTCTTAATCTAAATATACTGTGATTGGAAAAAATCCAGCTAAAAAACTGGATTTTTCTTTTTATTTCATTGTCGGGAAGAGGAGGACATCACGGATGGATGTTGTTCCAGTAAAGAGCATGACTAAACGGTCGATACCAATGCCTAGCCCCCCTGTTGGTGGCATACCGTGCTCCAAGGCTTCTACATAGTCATAGTCCACGCCAGTTGCTTCATCATCCCCAAGTTCTTTCGCTTTAGCCTGTGCTTCGAAACGTTCCAATTGATCGATGGGGTCGTTGAGCTCAGAGAAAGCATTTGCGTATTCTTTACCATTGATGAAGAGTTCAAAACGATCTGTAAAACGAGGATCCTCTTCGTTCATTTTAGCCAATGGTGAAATTTCTTTTGGATGTCCGAAAACAAATGTTGGTTGAACCAATGTATCTTCAACATATTTTTCGAAGAATTCATTGATGATGTGTCCGACACTTGTAAAGTGCTTTTCAACATAGATATCATGTTCTTTAGCTAGAGCAACAGCTTCTTCAAAGGACATGTCTTTCCAGAAGTCTACCCCTGTTTGCTCTTTGATTGCATCAACCATGTGGACACGTGCAAATTTGCCTCCTACATTGATTTCTTTACCATCATACTCAATAATATCTTTACCAAGCACAGTGTGGGCAACATGCTGGAAAATGCCTTCAGTCAAGTCCATAATGTCATCAAAATCAGCATAGGCCTCATAGGATTCCATAGTTGTAAACTCAGGATTGTGTGTCATATCCATTCCTTCGTTACGGAAGACACGACCAAGTTCATAAACTTTTTCCATACCACCGACGATTAAGCGTTTCAAGTGCAATTCTGTTGCAATACGGAGCGCCATATCAATGTTTAATGAGTTGTGGTGTGTATAGAATGGACGGGCAGCAGCACCGCCGGCTTCATTGTTTAAAACAGGTGTTTCAACTTCAAGATAACCTCGTCCGTCCATATAGCGGCGGATTTCACTGATGATTTTAGAACGCGTAACAAAACGGTTAAAGCTTTCTTTGTTTGAAATCAAGTCCAAGTAACGTTTACGGTAACGTGTTTCCGTATCTGTAAGGCCATGAAATTTTTCTGGCAATGGGCGAAGTGCTTTGGACAAGAAAGTCAGTTTGCTGGCTTTAATGGAAAGCTCACCCATATCTGTTTTCATGATTTGCCCTTCAACACCCAGGAAATCACCGAGGTCAGCTTGTTTGAAGATTTGATAGTTTTCTTCACCCACCTCATCTTTACGCACATAAATCTGAATTTGCCCTTCGCGGTCTTGGAGATGAGCAAATCCTACTTTACCTTTACCGCGCTTTGTCATCAGACGACCTGCGATTGTTGCATGCAAGTCTTTTTCCTGTAATTCTTCCTTAGTATTTTCATCGTATTTCGCATGTAGTTCTGCAGAGTTATGTGTACGAACAAACCGGTGTCCGAATGGATCGATACCTGACTCGCGCAGTGCTTCCATTTTTTCACGCCGTACCTTCATTTGGTCATTAAGTTCTTCAATAATTTCAGCCAAAATGTTTTCTCCTATAAAAAAAGTTTATATCATTCATATTTTAGCATAATTTTACTGCTTTTGATAGCCTGTAAACATGTTTTTGAAAAAAGTTTTAGGCCAAAGATAGAGCCAGTTTTTGCAACACAAGTTTTTCAAAAATTTGGCACGAAAGTATAAGGAGCTCTATGTCTGTGAGCAAGCTGTTCTTGATATGCATTTGTTACTGAAATCAAACATAAAAATACTACTAAAATCAATAAAAAAATGCTACAATGGTTGAGTTATATTGGAGAGGCAGTATTATGCTAGGGAAGTCAAGCCTAGACTGAATTAAGCCAGATAAATCCAACTTAAAGATTTTATTTATTCTATAGGAGTTGCGTTTTGAAAAAAGTCAAAGAGCTTTTAATTGGTAAGTCTTTAAAATCTACCGTAGGTGATTCGCATTTGCTGACCAAGTTACAGGCTTTGGCCATGCTATCGTCAGATGCCTTGTCATCGATTGCTTATGGACCTGAGCAAATTCTTTTAGTACTCGTAGCTGTAGGGGCAAGTGCTTCTTGGTATTCTGTACCTATTGCCTTAATTATTCTGGTTTTACTGTTTGCCTTGATTGGGAGCTATACACAAGTTATTCATGCCTATCCGTCAGGCGGTGGCGCTTACTTGGTTTCAACAGAGAATCTTGGGACGATTCCGGGCCTGATTTCTGGGGGTTCACTACTGGTTGACTATATGTTAACTGTTGCTGTATCTACAGCTTCTGGTGCAGATGCAATTACTTCAGCTTTACCAGAACTTCATCAGTACAATTTACAAATTGCAGTAGGGTTGGCCTTATTGCTTATGCTGATGAACTTGAGAGGCCTTCGTGAGTCGGCCGCCTTTCTGATGATTCCTGTGTATACCTTTATCCTTGCAACTGTCGCTCTCCTAGGCGTGGGTATCTTTCGCATCTTCGCAGGCAGCTTGCCTTATCAAGCACCTGCGCATATCGGAACAACAGTTGGCGGTGTTTCACTTATCCTCTTGCTTAAAGCTTTCTCCACAGGTTCTTCGTCTTTGACAGGGGTAGAAGCCATTTCTAATGCTGTACCTTTCTTTAAGCAGCCGAAGGAAAAAAATGCCGCCAAAACTTTGGTGATGATGGGTATTATTTTGGCAGTTTTCTTTAGTGGTGTTATCTTCTTTGCCTATTGGTTAGGCTTGACACCACGTGCTGATGTAACCATCATTGCACAGATGGCGCAAAAAATCTTTGGAGACAGTGTCTTTGGACATGCTTTCTTCTTTATTTTTCAAATTGCAACGGCTTTGATTTTAGCAGTAGCAGCAAACACGGGTTATTCCGCTTTCCCAATGCTTGCTTTTAATATGGCTAAGAAAAAATATATGCCGCATTTGTTCACTGCGCGTGGTACTCGTTTGAGCTACTCAAATGGTATCATTAGCCTTGCTATAGGTGCAGTTATCCTCCTGTTTATCTTCGATGGGCAAACAGATAGGCTGATTCCTCTTTATGCTATTGGTGTGTTCACGCCCTTTACTCTAGCGCAAGTTGGTATGGTTGTGCACTGGCGTAAGAAACTGGGAAACAAGTTCCTCTTGCACTCCATTCCAAACATCATTGGAGCTCTTATCTCCTTTGTTGTTGTTATGATACTGCTGATTTTCCGTGTTTCTGAAATTTGGCCTTTCTTTGTTGTTTTGCCGCTTTTGATTTTCTGCTTTATCCGTATTCATAATCATTATATGAATGTGGCGGAGCAGTTACGCTTGCGTAAAGAAACAGCAGAACATAAGTTTGATGGAAATACAGTGATTGTTCTGGTTGGAAATGTGACAAATGTAGATATCGGTGCGATTAACTATGCGCGTTCTGTAGGGGATTATCTCATTGCTCTCCACGTGTCGACAAAAGAAGATACGGAAAAAGAAGCAGAAATTGAAAGAGATTTCAACGAAACATTTCCAGATATTAAGCTGACCGTCGTACATACAAGCTACCGTAGCATTATCACACCCGCTGTTCGCTTTATCAACTTGGCTGCAAAACAAGCTAAGGCACATAACTATACAACAACAGTCTTGATTCCGACATTTATTCCGTCGAAACCATGGCAAAATATTTTCCATAATCAGACAGGCTTACGTTTGCGTTATTACCTGAATTCCCACGAGGACATTATTCTTGCCAGCTACAACTACCATTTGAAAAAATAAGCAAAAAATACAAACACACACGTCAGAATGATAAATTCAACATTCTGACGTTTTTTTGAACAGAGTTTCTTAACTAATTAGGGGATGAAACTTATACAAGAGTAGGCCAGATATTGTTGTCAATGCCCCTGATGCTATCTCCTAGAGGATTCAGGCCCACAAATCACTCCCTGTTTTTGCTATAATAGTTTTCATGCTAAATAAAAATATCGTACCAGGCTTGGGGCTAAGTTTTGCAGTTGCACTGATGAGCTATGTTTTGAATCTATTTGTTTTTAAAGGACTGGGCGCAGCAACCATTGCTATTTTATTAGGCATTGTTTTAGGAAATATTTATTTTAAGCAACCCATCCTTTTTGCGGGGACAGCATGGTCAGAAAAGAAGCTCCTAGAATTTTCGGTGATGTTTTTAGGAGCCACGGTGACCTTTCAAACGATACAAGAGTTAGGTTGGAAGGGAATTAGTTTTATTCTAGTACAGATGATACTTACTATCGCCTTTGTCATGTTTATCGGGAAAAAACTAGGCTTTTCATCTAAAGTAAATGCACTTATGGCTTCAGGAAATGCTGTTTGCGGTTCCTCGGCTATTGCGGCAGTTGAGCCAGTCATTGGTGCAGAGGATAAGGATAAGCGTACAGCAATAACTATGGTGAACTTGATGGGAACCTTTTTAATGCTTCTGTTGCCCATCTTAGGAACTTGGTTATTGGGAGAAAACGACTTTTTACGTGGGGCTTTGATTGGTGGGACGATTCAGTCGGTTGGTCAAGTTGTGGCTTCGGCGACCATGGTGAATTTAGGAACGACCACTATGGCAACATTATTTAAAATTATGCGGATCATCATGTTGGTCTTTGTTGTGCTCTATTTTTCCTACCAAGTACGTCAGACAGAAGGGGACTTGAAACAGCAGGCAGAGGAGCACTTAAAGATAAAACGCCAAGCCTTTCTCCCCTGGTATGTTTTGGGATTTGTTATTTTTTGTAGCTTGGATACTATACTTCAGTTTCCCAGGTTTATAACAGAAGCTGCACGTTTTATCAGTAGCTGGTGTGAAGTTATTGCGCTAGCAGCAATTGGTCTGCGCCTAAATTTGGTGGAATTTATCCGAGCGGGTAGAAAGTTAGCAATTTATGGTTTGGTCGTCCTTCTCTTTCAAGTAGGAGTCGCGCTTATTCTGATACGTTTATTATTGGCTTAGATAAATAAATATCTAAAATGATATAATATACTCAATGATATAGATTAGAGGGGGGAAGTTATGGATTGGCGAAAAGACAGGATTGAATCGGCGGCCAACGGAACAAATCCGATGATTATTGCAGAACTTAAAGCAAGTTATGTTGCGATAGGTGACACGCAATTTCTTGAGGGATATTGTGTACTGTTACCGAAAGAAAAATATTATTCATTGAATGATATGGAAATTGAAGAAAGAACTCAGTTTTTGAAAGAGATGAGCATTGTTGGCGATGCGATAATCAATGTCTGCGAACCCTTGCGTATCAACTATGATATTCTTGGAAATACGGATGCCTATTTGCATGCACATGTGTTTCCAAGATATGCGAGTGAATCAGAAGAGCGAAGGAAAATGCCAGTATGGCTTTATGATAAATCGCACTGGACGGATGACCGCTACCAATATACAGATAAAAAACATAAGCTTCTTCGTCAGAAACTGATTGCTGAAATTGAAAAACTTACAAATATGGTGAAATAGCTTAACAAAGTATGGCAGCATACTGGAACATTATTCAAATTCTGACGATTATTTGGACAGAAGCAAGTAGGAGATTAAACAATGACTATCGCATATGATGAAATTATGGTTCGCTATGGCGAACTCTCAACAAAAGGAAAAAACCGTGGTTTCTTCATCAATCGCTTGGCCAATAATATAAAAGAAGTCCTTGCAGATTTGACAGATTTGAAGATTACTGCACAGCGTGATCGTGCGCATATTGAACTGAACGGTACAGACTATGAAGAAGTCTCAAGACGTTTGATGAAGGTCTTCGGGATCCAAAACTTTTCTGCTTCTATTAAGGTTGAAAAGTCGATTGAGGGGCTAAAAGCAGCTGTGGTTGCTCTGATGAAAGAAATTTATCATGAAGGAATGACTTTCAAAATCGCTACGCGGCGTTCTGACCATAGCTTTGAACAAGACTCAACAGAGTTAAACATGACTCTAGGTGATGCTGTATTTGATAATTTTGAGTATGCAAAGGTTCAGATGAAAAAGCCAGATATTACACTTCGTGTTGAAATTCGGCTCGAAGGTGCCTATCTGAGCTTTGAAACAGTTAAAGGTGCGGGTGGTATGCCGGTTGGGACTGCTGGACGTGGCCACTTGATGCTCTCAGGTGGAATCGATTCGCCAGTGGCAGGTTATTTGGCGCTTAAACGTGGTGTAGAGATAGAGGCTGTTCACTTTGCCTCTCCCCCTTATACCAGTCCTGGAGCTTTGAAAAAGGCGAAGGACTTAACAGCAAAATTGACGGTATTTGGTGGGACGATTACCTTTATAGAAGTACCTTTTACGGAGATTCAAGAAGAAATAAAAGCCAAAGTCCCACAAGCATATTTGATGACCTTGACACGCCGCTTTATGATGCGTGTGGTTGACCGTATCCGTGAAGAACGGGGTGGAAAAATAATTATTAACGGAGAAAGTTTGGGGCAGGTTGCTTCACAAACTCTTGGTTCAATGTCTGTGATTAATGAAGTTACGAGTACACCGGTGATTCGTCCAGTTGTTACAATGGATAAGATTGAAATCATTGACATTGCCGAAAAAATTGATACGTTCAACCTGTCGATTTTGCCCTTTGAAGATTGCTGTACCGTATTTGCACCACCATCCCCTAAAACAAATCCAAAGCTGGACAATGTCCTGACCTATGAAAAACGTTTGGATGTTGAAGGTATGGTTGATCGTGCAGTTAAAGGCATTATGGTGAGTAAAATAACAGGAGAAAACTGGGACAAAGAAGAAGCAGATGAGTTTTACGACTTGCTTTGATTTTTGAAAGTAACTGTATCATTGGATGAAGCTTTTAGCCTTTCCATAGAGGAAGAGAAAGGGAACAAATGAAAAACAGAACAAAAGTGCTTCTGACCATTGGTCTGTTTACACTGATGTCTACCTTAGACGGTTCAATTGTTAATATTGCACTGCCGACAATGGCACGTGAGCTGAATGTATCGACAGCCCAGATTACTTGGGTGGTCACTATTTACTTAATCGTTATTAGTGCAGTCATTCTTATTTTTGGGCGGCTGGCTGATTTGATTGGAAAGACAACGGTTACGAGATGGGGCTGGACGATTTTTATTGTTGGTTCGCTGCTTGCGGGCCTAAATCTTGGCTTGGGGCTTCCTTTCTTACTCTTTGCACGTGTGATCCAGGCTATTGGCGCATCGATGTTTATGGCTACAAGTTTTGGAATTGTGGCTCAAGTTTTCCCCGTTGAGCGGCGTGCGCGTGCCCTGTCAATCACTTCCATGTTCGTTTCTGTTGGTTCTATAGCAGGACCAGCACTTGGTGGTTTAATCTTACAAGTTGCTTCTTGGAATTATATTTTTTGGATTAATGTACCGATAGGGATAGTGGCTTGGATCTTTGGGAGTCGTGCTCTGCCAGAGGATGAGGAACAAGGCTCTGTAAGTGAAGTAGACGTGTCAGGTGGTTTACAGATGACTGCGGTCATTGTTCTCTTGTTTATGGCTTTGAATTTTGGACAAGCCTTAGGCTGGACTAACCCTCTTATATTGTTGAGTGTAGCGCTTGGAGTCGTTCTTTTTATCAGTTTTATTTTTACTGAACGGCGGAAGGACAAGCCTTTACTTGATTTAGCCATTTTTAAACAGGCTCTTTTCCTTGAGCCTCGTGATGTCAATGCTAAATTTTACTGTAGCGATGTTTGCAAGCATTCTCCTTCCCTTTTACTTGCAGGATTATCGGGACTATTCCCCTGGGACAGCAGGTTTTATCATGATGGCCTACCCTATGGCAATGCTGCTAGTAAGTCCTATTGCTGGTGCACTTGCAGATAAAATCGATAAGGAAGTGATTACTTTTGTGGGAATTACGGGCGTTGTACTTTCACAAATCGGTTATCTCCTTATCCGTGTAGATTCCCCACAATGGTGGGTTATTGCAGTGTTATTGCTTCAAGGAGCCTCAATGGGAGCATTCCAAAGTCCCAATAATGCCTTGATTATGGAAACAGTGGAACGGAAATATTTAGGAATTGCTGGCTCTGTGAACTCCTTAATCCGGAATATGGCTTTTGTCTTAGGAACATCTATAGCAACCATAATCTTATTTCTATCCATGTCGAGTCAACTTGGTTATACGGTAAGGACTTATTTACCAGATTATCCAGAAACCTTCTTACAAGGCATGCAGATGGCCTTTCTTGTTTCATTGATTTTGACAAGTATTTCTTGGCTCTTGGCAGGAGTACGCCTCTTGGGACGAAAAAAATAAAAATAGCTTGGCAAACTTCGGCTCTGTCAACTCTGCGGTGGTAATCGCTAAAAAATGAGTTAC
>NZ_WIVG01000129.1 GCF_016758115.1 Lactococcus garvieae | reverse complement strand
CAGTGCTTTTTGATTGGCCATAAGTGTTTGTGTCGTCGCATTGACACTTTCTGTGACTTGAGCAACCTGTCTATTGGCATGAAGTGCTGTAAAGCCTAAGAAGATAAAGAACAAGGTCACAAGTACTGTAAAGATACGGTAGAGAAGGTAAGCTTTACTTTTTCCTGTCTGTACAGGCTCGTCTATGGGCGCTGTCTTAGGCATACTTTCAAT
>NZ_WIVG01000128.1 GCF_016758115.1 Lactococcus garvieae | reverse complement strand
AGCTGCTGCAGGGGACGGACGTGACTGGACCCAGTCGGGAGAAGAGGCCGATACTTCGGCTAGCCCTAACGGAACCAATGCCGGAGCAGATGCCACAGGGGTCACTCATCCAGGGAATGGGACAGATGGCTACTGGACCAACGGCAGCACAGCCACCTCGCTCTTGGGGACACCGCCTGATACAGAAGACGGGACACACACGGCTCGCCAGACCGTCAT
>NZ_WIVG01000127.1 GCF_016758115.1 Lactococcus garvieae | reverse complement strand
CTTCAATTTTCTTATCCAGTGCTTTTTGATTCGCCATAAGTGTTTGTGTCGTCACATTGACACTTTCTGTGACTTGAGCAACCTGTCTATTGGCATGAATTGCTGTAAAGCCTAAGAAAACAAAGAATAAGGTCACAGCCACCGTAAAGATACGGTAAAGAAGATAAGCTTTACTTTTTCCTGTCTGCACAGGCTCGTCTATGGGCGCTGTCTTAGGCATACTTTCAAT
>NZ_WIVG01000126.1 GCF_016758115.1 Lactococcus garvieae | reverse complement strand
GAAGTAGGCGGCCGCGTTCACGATTACTACAACCGTGACACCGAAAACAAGGACGTCTTTGTCGAAAACTATGGGGAGGAGCCTATCATGGCACGGATTCGTCTGTCTGAGTTCATGGAAATTCGAGGAAGAGGAGAAACAAGTTTCACACCTGTAGTGCCCAATACTGAGCGGGACGCAATTGAAACTTGGACCACCTACATTCCAGAAGGCAACACGCTCACTACTCGTGTGGGGGACTCTGCCGTCTTTAACCAATATAGTAACTTGACCTTTGGTTGGACCCGTCAAGGAGAACATGCGCC
>NZ_WIVG01000125.1 GCF_016758115.1 Lactococcus garvieae | reverse complement strand
GATAATACCTTCCTCTTCAAAAGAGATAAAGCAATCATTAGAGGAAAAGGTATCCCCTCCACAATCTTCAGAAAACAAGTCTGTTTCAGAAGAATTTGACTCAGACAAGGCCAAAGCTGTCGTCAAAGATTTTCTTTACAGCTATTATAACTATGAGTCAGAAAACAAGCGCAATGAAGCCACAAAGGCTTTTTGTAGTCCAGAGGTGCAAAAGAAACTGCATTTGGTTAAAGTGGACAAGGACATAAAAATGAGGTCTTCTATAACTTCCTCAGATATTTATGAGGGAGGAGAAGGGGAGTACATGGTCTT
>NZ_WIVG01000124.1 GCF_016758115.1 Lactococcus garvieae | reverse complement strand
CCGCATTTTTAACTTGATTGCGAAGCTGTGTTAAATCCATAATTTCTAATATCCAGAACGTTCGACAAGTTCAGTTACTGGTGCGATATACTCTGCTACAAAACCAGTATATCTAGCGAAATCTTCGCTACCTATATTTTTATAACGGATAATCACGGTATGATTTCTACATTTATAAATAGCCCTGCTATCATTAACACTAACACAGCGAAAAATCAGATGCTTATAATAGCTAACATTCATAATTTTTACGTAACCTGAAAAACTCCGAACTTCTTTCTGTCCAGATGTTGCAAGTTCAATAAATTCTGATAA
>NZ_WIVG01000123.1 GCF_016758115.1 Lactococcus garvieae | reverse complement strand
GAATCAGTGTCTGAATCAGTAAGTGAATCCGTATCAGAGTCAGTATCTGAATCTGTATCCGAGTCCGTGTCTGAGTCAGTAAGCGAATCAGTTTCAGAATCCGTATCAGAGTCCGTATCAGAATCAGTATGCGAATCCGTATCAGAGTCCGTATCTGAATCAGTAAGTGAATCCGTATCAGAGGCAGTATCTGAATCTGTATCCGAGTCCGTCTCTGAGTCAGTAAGCGAATCAGTTTCAGAATCCGTATCAGAGTCAGTAAGCGAGTCCGTATCAGAGTCCGTATCTGAATCAGTAAGTGAATCCGTATCTGAGTC
>NZ_WIVG01000122.1 GCF_016758115.1 Lactococcus garvieae | reverse complement strand
TGAGGTACTTAAAGAATGCGCCTAAAAGATATTCAGCCCGTGAGTCCAGAAGATTTTGTCGTCTTTGAGAATGGCACAGCTTATAGCTATTTTATAGATAGAGGTATAGCTCGTAGAAATGCGCAAGAAGTTGAAGCATTTCCAAAGTTCTATACCGCAGAACAAATGCAAGCCTATGCCAGAATTGAACGTGATTATATTTTCGTATTAGATGGAGAAATTAGCACAAAAAGCTATGCGAAAAAGAGATTTACAGGGATTGTCGCAGTTGATGTCTATGGAGACACATACAGGGTGGTAAATCATGTAAACAAAGGTAAAAAGTGGGTTTTACAG
>NZ_WIVG01000121.1 GCF_016758115.1 Lactococcus garvieae | reverse complement strand
TGGGACACGTCCACGTCATTTGTGGAAATAATTTGACCTGTGACCGTATCTGTAAAGACAAAGGTATAACTTGTGATATTCCCGTCTTTATCACGATTCGTTGTATGCGTAACTGTAAACGGATTGATTGGCTTCAGGCCTTTTGGTGTTTTTACTTCTGTAAACACATGATCCCCAAAAATAAGTAAATCTTTGAAATCTACAACACCATTGCTTGTAATTCCTGTGCTAGGGTCAGTGACTGCTTTAGAAGTCACTCTTACAGGCTCTCCTTTTGTGTCATTAATTGGTTTGGCTTCAAATTCTGCCCCATTCAAGCCAGTAAGTGAACCATTGACATCCTG
>NZ_WIVG01000120.1 GCF_016758115.1 Lactococcus garvieae | reverse complement strand
GCCTTACCTGTATCGGCATCTTGCTTAAGCAGTGTAGCTTCACCTAGACCAATTGTTTTGACTTTTAATTCACCTTTTAAATTAGAAGGATCCGTTGTGGCAAATAGGGTTTGACCTACAGTGCCATTAGGGTTAATGGTGCCATAAATATAACTTGGTTGATAATCATCATTAATAAAATTTCTAACTTTAACTGTTCCATTACCTCCAATTGCCCTTGGGGTAGCTGAGACTTCAAGGCTATTGCCTTTACGCTGAGCACTCAACCCTTCTGACGCTAGTATTTTATTAAATGGTGTACCGTAACCTCCAGCACCTCCTGCAAGAACCCCTGCCTTATCTGTGGCTGTGGCACTTG
>NZ_WIVG01000012.1 GCF_016758115.1 Lactococcus garvieae | reverse complement strand
GGTTCTGTCAACTCTGCGGTGGTAAAAGTAAAATGAGTTACAGATCAATCACTTGAAAAACTGTCTTCGGGCAGTTTTTTAGTTTGTTTTTGAGAGAATTTGTTGAAGTAAAATCCGTTTTCTAAGATGGTCAAAACGCCCAAAGCCAAAGGCAATACGCTTAATGAGCTTACAAAGGTTATTCTTCCCTTCGAGTGGGCCGTTGGAATAAGGCGAAAGAATCCCACGACCAATGGCAGCTCTGTGTTTAAGCAAGTAACGACAGCTAATTTTAAAGTCCTCTGGTAAGCTTTCAGGCATGGTTTCAATAGCCTCAAAAAAGTCGTCTGCTTGCTTATTGGCAAAGGCATCCAAGGCATTCTGATAGACCATATAGGCTTCTTGGAGCTTCTGAGAGTAGCTCAAAAGGGCGTCAATGACTTCACCTTCCGTTCTCCATTCGCCCCTGAAAAGCGGAAATTGCTTACGATTTTGGTAATTGACCTTGCCGTTCCACTTGAGCAGCTGTCGCCAGTATTTTTTTAGCTTACGATAAATCTTGCCATTGTCGCCTTTGAGTTTCTTCAAGTTCTTCATTTCCTTAACACGAAGTTGATTGAAAGCTCTTGATAATTGCTGGATGACATGAAAACCATCAATAAGCAGTTGTGCGTGAGGAAAAAGGGTCATGAGGGCAGGGTAAGAAGCATTCATATCCATGACAATTGTTTTGACTTTCAAACGCTCACTTCTAGGAAAATTGAGAAAATAAGCTATTAAGTCCACTTGTTTTCTAGACTCTAAAATATCTAAGATGTCATGTGTCAGACCATCTGCGTAGACAAAAGCAAGCCCATTGTCGTCATTTTGAGTGGCTTTGAATTCGTCAAAACAGAGAACTTTTGGTAGACTCCTAAACTTTTGTTTGAGGGAAATCCGATCAAGAATTTTCCAACAAAAGGCAGGGGAAACAAAGTAACGGCTGGCAACATCACGCATAGACATTTTGACTTTGAAATCAATCAAGATAGCTGCTTTAAGAACAGAAGACACATTGGCTCGAGGTTCAATAAAATAAGGTGTGGGTGTAAATGTAGCGTCACAATCTCCACAGTTATACTTTGCCTTGGTCAATTCGAGAACTCTTGGAGGATGTCCAGAAGGTGTGAGGAGGACTTCTGAAGTGGAATAGGCACGTACTTTTCTTGCCTCTTTCATCACTCCACAAGCTGGGCAAATTGTAGTTTTAGGTCGATAAGTGGCGGTAAAAATTTGTGCTTCATGTTGTCCTGTTATTTTGGCAAAACCATATCGGATAAAATTTTCTAAAGGGAAATCGAGGTCTGAGGCTTTCAAGTCGAGCGAAAGTGTGATAGAATCTGAATGAGTCATAGGAATCCTTAACTAAAGTGTTTGTGTCGTAACTCCATTTTAGCGAATTTCTATGGCTTTTTTCCTCTTGAATAANGGCAGTAGATTTTCATCTACCACCATACAGTATACAGAACCGAATTTTTTCTGAGGCAGAAAGTTTTCTCCATTTGATAAAGATAAAAATGACTGAACACAACTGTGTCAGTCATTTTTATTATAATTTGTTCAAAAGAGTCGTTAAGAATATTCCACTTGGCGGAATTTTTATCATTTCTTATACACGAGGCTCAGCCTTTTTCAACCTTGTGTTTTAGCTGAACTCGGTTAAAGTCCTACTTGGTTCTCATTTTTTTGATAAAAGAATAAATCATAAGTCTTGCTTACGCAGGTAGAAGATACCGATTGAGGCAAATACCAAAATTTCTACTATATAGTAGGCGAGACTGAAAAGACTGTTGCCGCTTATAAGATTTAAACCGGCTTCAGAAGAGTCAGTTGAAAGTAAGGCTAAGAAGAAGCCGATTAAGGTTGCTTGAACAATACGTGAGGCGAAACTAAGGCCAATGTAGACAAAAAGACCAGAGGTTTTTCCTCGGGTAAGAATGACAGCAAGTGCCATTGTTACCATTAAGGCGATAAGACTTAAAACATTAGAAAGAAGGGCGACGAAGAGGTCAGCAGAGTGAACAATCAAATCTAGAGACTCAAACATTTTAATGATGATTTCTTGATTAAATATGAAAAAGGTGAAAAAAGGAACCAACAAGATAAGAAACATTGCAGTTAACTGTGACAGGATTGTTGCTCCAATTTTGACGAAGTAGTATTTTACTCGAGAAACACCACTAGCAATCATCAAGCTCATCACCTTGTTCTTATAGTCAACGTTGAGCAGATGAAAAGGATAGATAAGGGCAAATATTGCAAGGGCAAGTATGGAAAAGGCAGTTGTAATACCGAGAAGTGTAATTAAGATAGGAAAGTCCTGAAACTGAATTTCACTCAGGTTTATAGCCAACCATGAGAAATTAAGTATTATACTTATAGAAATAAATACGATGAGGATAATCATATAGGTCTTATCCTGAATATTTTTATACATCTCCATTTTAAATATATTTTTAGCATTCATAAATCTTTTCCTCTATTTAATAAGTTCAACGAACTTACTTTCTTTTTTAATCTGATAAAATTCGATATCTTGAGCCACAGCCTGCTTAAAGAGATGACGGTAAACTTCCTCGGTTATTTCAAAAGTGAGCCAATTTTCAGCTTGACTTGTAAATTTTATCCCTGCTGTTTCAAGAAGAGCCGCAAGTTTACCAGGAGAATTTGTCTGTACACGATAGATATAGCTTTGATTTGTTTCTTTCAAGTCAAATTTTTCGATAAATTTTCCATTTTCGAGAACTAAAACTTCATCAGCGAGTGTCTCGATATCTTCTTGGACATGACTTGAGATAAGAATCATTCGTCCCTCTTGTTTTAAACCCAGAAGGTATTTTTTAAACCACTCGACAGTCGGCTTGTCCAACCCCCGAAATGGCTCATCAAAAATCAAAATTTTAGCATTATTCATGAGTGAAATGAGTAAGATTAATTTTTTATTCATGCCTAAAGAATAAGAGGCCACTTTTTCATTGAGACTTTCATGAATATTTAATTCTTGAGCCAGAGCAAGAGCTCTTTCTTCATCAAAATTACCACGTAACCCACCAAAATATCGCATATTGAAGAGGCCCGTATAGTTTTTATAGAGTTCCATATCATCAAGGACAATTCCAACAGAGGCAAGTAGTTTTGGGTTTTCTTTGACATTATTACCATCAATTTCAACAGAACCTGAATAGTTGGTTATGATATTAGTTAATGTTTTGAAGAATGTTGTTTTTCCTACACCGTTTTTTCCCACGATACCATATATTTTTCCTTGTTCAAAAGTGACCGGAGCCAAATCTAAAACGCTATTGGCACGATAAGAAAATTTCAAATTTTTGACTGCTAGTGTCATTGCATTACCTTCTTTCATTTTATAAATAATTTTATCATGTACATTCAGTATTTACAAGACTTTGTGAAAAATGTCATAATTTTTTGGGGTTTTGTTGATTGAGAGAATTATTACAATTATGTAAAGATATATTTCAAAAAAGGGTGTTTTTATTATAGCATGACTTCCTATGGATATACATTAATAGGAAAGATTTTTCAGTATTTTTAGAATGAAATTAGGGAGAACTTGATATTTTTACTCTAAGAACCTTGAAAAATCATATAAATATCCAAACGTTACTTGGAAAATTAAATCAAAAATTGAGTGATATAATTTTGTTGTAGAAAAAAGTTTCGGGAAAGCCTACTATTAAGCAATCAGAAACTGAAATTTTACAAAAAAGAAAGGAGAGTTCATTATGAAGGCAATTACAGTTCGTCGTGCAACCAAAGTTGAAGCAACAGCTTGGTGGATTATTTTCTAAAAGTAGTCAAAAAATAACTGCTTCACAATATTTATCTCCTATTCAAAGATATAAGAGTAGGGGATAGTTTGTTTTTTATTATGGAAAAACCTACATTAGGCTTTCCGCTAGTATTTAAAGTAAGGATGTCAAACAATTATGACTGAAAAATATTTATTTCCTCGTATCAAACCTATTTATCCCTTGTATCAACTTAATGAAGGCGAGTTTCGGATTGGAGCTCAGCTTGGAATTACAGCAGAATTTGGAGATACTAATGGGCAGTTATGGACACTAGCCAATCTTCTTGATGGAAGAAGTTTTCCTAAAATTATAAATGAAATGCAACAAAAATTTCCAGAGCTTTCCGAACGAGATATTCTTAAAGGTGTATCTATTTTGGAACAAGAAGGGTTTGTCGAGGAAAAAAATCTTCCCTTTGAAGAGAAGATATCTGAAAGATATAAGGCTAATGTGAATTATTTTAGTCATTGATATTTTCAATAGTCTTTGCCGTTTTATGGTTAAAGATGTTATGGCAATTTCGCTTTTATACTAATTGTGATGGCAGTATTTTAGTGCAATGTTTTTTTGATAATCCGTCTTTTGCTAAAGTGCTTCCTACTGATTCTCTTAAAATCAAGCTATCAAGAATTTCTTTAAAAGTTTTGGGATATATTGTTTTAGTTGTCATCCTATACATTTGGATTTATCCTTTTATCGTCTATTTTTTTAAAAGTAAGTTTTGAAAGGAAGAAGCTGTGCAGAATAACATTAAAGATTTTCAGAAAAATATATTGCAAATTGAAAATCTGACGAAGAGGTTTAAGCTTGGTAAAAAGAAAATAGTAGCTAACAATAAAGTTACAACTAGCTTTAAAGCAGGTGAACTAACTGCTATTATTGGACACAATGGTGCGGGAAAATCAACCCTATTGAATCAGATTATTGGATTAACAAAACCAAGTGAGGGAAAGATTTTCTTGAAAGGCTTTGACTTGTCTCAAGATACCTATCGAGCTAGACAAATGGTTTCTTTAATGCCACAAATTCATGCCCCGCTAACTGGAGTGACATTACGACAAGCCATCAGAGCTGTTTTTGATATCAGAGGAGGAAGGAAGAACCAGTTGGAGATGGTGGATAAGCTGATTCATAAGTTAGAAATCACTCCTTATGCAGATATTCCATGCGAAAAGCTTTCAGGAGGGCTTCAACGTTTAACCCTGTTTGCCATGTCTATAGTTTATCCATCAGAAGTTCTACTGTTTGATGAACCTACCAATGATGTAGACCCAGTGCGAAGAAAAATTATCTGGGAATATCTGAGGGAACTGGCTAATGAAGGGCATATTGTTATCATTATTTCCCATAATCTTTTAGAGGTGGAAAACTATGCAAACCGGTATATTTTAATGGAAAAGGGGAGGATAGTACGACAAGGAACCCCACATTATTATGATGAAGAAGAAAGTTTATGCATGGTATTAACACTGTTTTTAAATAAGTATAATATTTTTGAAGATATTGATTGTACAATGAATCTCAGGCTTATTGATGCGGAATCAAAAATTGAAATAAGGTTAAAAGAAGAAGAAATTCAAAAAATGGTCAACTTTGCGATGAAGCTTCACAAACAAGATAAAATAGTGAGTTATAGTCTAGCACCAATTTCGCTACTATCCTCTTATGAGGAGGTGTAAATGGAAAGAATGACAAAAGAAAAAGTATTCTGTTTACAATTTTTAGGTTTGATACGATGGAGCATTATTCGTCATAAAAATTTGTTTATTATTTTTTCCCTGACCCAAATTTTTCTATCTCTAGGGGTTGTGTTCGGAATCTCCTTAATGACGGAGCCAAAAAGTAAAATTGAGGCAGTTTATTTAGCTTCTGGTGCTATGACTTTGGGTGTTATTGCTGTTGGTTGTGTCTTATCAGCTCAGATAATAAATACAGCTAAAATTGAAGGGGTAATAAAATATCAAAGAACATTACCTGTTAGAAGAGGTCTTATATTGATATCAGATTTGTTCATTTGGAGTATTGCCTCGCTTCCTGGAGTA
The DNA here is from genome assembly GCF_016758115.1 of Lactococcus garvieae. Lineage (GTDB taxonomy): Bacteria > Bacillota > Bacilli > Lactobacillales > Streptococcaceae > Lactococcus > Lactococcus muris. The sequence goes on along the minus strand of NZ_WIVG01000012.1, from coordinate 47,663 downwards.
TTCATGAGCCATTTTGCCTCCCAGCTCCGATTTGGATTTGGAGCAGAAATAAATTTGAAGAGTATATTAATCATCCTACTCATTCAAATCTGCATGATTAGTATCGGTTTTTGCATAGCCTATCTTTTTACACCAAACGTTGTGGGATTGGTAACCCAAATAATTATGATAAGTGGTTTACTTTTTTCACCAATTCTCTTTCCAGCAGATAGACTTCCAGCTTGGATTGGAATTGTGTATGAGAAATTACCTTTTGTTCCAGCGAGTCAACTTATTCGGAGTCAACTTTTCAATCAAGGAGTTTTCTTAATTGAAAACCTTCTTGTCATCATTATTTGGGGACTAATAGGTGTAAGTTTTTCACTCTATGTTCTAGAAAAAAGAAATTAAAGGAGCAGTTAGTAAAATGGCGACTGTAAAGATTAATAAGGTTCGTAAAAGTGTTGGAAAAAAACAGCTTCTTATTTCTGCCAGTATGGAATTTGAAAAGGGGGAAATTTGTGCGCTTATTGGTCCTAATGGTGCGGGCAAAACAAGCCTTTTAAAAATTATAACGGGACTTATAAAATCTGATTATGGTGATGTAAGTATTTTTAATAATACTTATTCATCTTATACAAGAAAGGAAATTCTGAAAAAAATAGGTTTAGTTTTGCAATTTCCTCAAGAAGTATTAAAAATGTCTGTTAGGGACATTTACTAAGAACATTTTCTTTATCTCGGAGTTTTTCCTGAAATTACTGTTGAGGAGATGCTTCATGATTTGGGATTAGAAGTTAACCCTGATGAAAGACCTATAAATTTCTCCTTAGGTATGAGACAGAGGCTCCTCTTAGGACTGGCATTATCACATCATCCAGATATCATCATTTTAGATGAACCGTTTAATGGATTAGATGTAGATGGGATTGTGCTTATGAAAAAAATTTTGGTTGACTATGTTTCAGAGGCTCATACTGTTCTGATTACGAGCCATTCTTTAAAAGAGTTACAGGATATAGTTCATGCAGTAATATTTATGAAAGAAGGTAAGACACAGGAAAAAGTGGATATGGCTGAAATCAAGAAAAATTATGATGGAGATTTATTACAGTTCTATCAAGAATCAAAAAAACAAGGGGATACTAATGAATAAAACCCTCGTAAAATTTGAAGCGTCTAAGTTAGGAAAGTCTACTCGAATTGTTTTTTTTCTTTCGTTTTTAACACAAATAGTGTTCTTGATTTTCTTTGCGCTTGTCGGACAATTTGATGTTTCAAGCTCTGATGAGGTATTGAAAAATTTAGTCGGTATTGGATCAATTTCAAGCACAATTACTTTATCTGTTCTTTCAATCTATGGAGCAGTATTGATGAATCATAGTATTGTTAAAAACTATATAGGAGAGGCTAGGATAAGACTTTATTCTCTTCCCAATGGACGAAGTGTATTATTTAAGGCAAAAATATATGCCTTTGTAAATAGAGTACTTTATTCACAATTTGCTGGTCTGTTATTGGCTAACTTTCTTTTCTGGATTGGAGTATCATTAGGGCTGTTTAAAGGAATTGATAGTAATGGTTTGAATTCAACTTTACTCTTGTTACTGTTGACAGCAGTAACAACATTAGTAGCTTTGAGTATCGTGTTAATTTCAGTAGTTGTTGGTATACATTTTTCATCAACACAGATAACGTTAATTTCTGTTCTTCTCATGATTGTATGTCTGGGAAATGTGGTTGCTCAGTTGCTTTCATCAGCCTTAATTTTGACTTCATCTATGGTAGTTTTTCTGGCGTTCGTATCTCTAGCAGTGATTAATATATGGGCAGCTAAGATTGAAAAAGAGGAAGTTCTATAAAAATATCTGTCAGTCGCTTAGTTAGCCCTAAGTTAAAGAAGCCTCTGCCAAATATTCTTCAGCTACATAAAATTATCCAAAGAAGAGATTATAAGGTATAATTGTGCTTAATAAACAGGAGAGTATAGACAGAAGAATATAAAGAAAGATATAAGGAGACATTCATGTTAAGAATAGCTGTCTGTGATGATGATTTTGTTGTTTGTGATAAAGTAGAACAACTTATTCAAGATTATGATTCAACTGCCATTGTTGATGTATATCATACACCTCAAAGATTAATAAAGCATTTAGTAGATGAAAGTTATGACTTGTATATCTTAGACATTGAATTTCCAGAAGCATCTGGTTTACTCATTGCTAAGGAAATTCGCAGATTTGATGTAGATGTTCCGATTGTCTTTCTCACAAGTTTCGAGCAGTATGCAATGACAGTTTTTAAGTTGCATACCTTTGATTATGTTTTAAAACCTGTATCTCAAGATAAGATTTTCCCTCTGCTTGATAGGGTAAAAAAGTATTTAGATATTGATAATAAACGATTTAGCTTTAAATTTAACAAGGTAGACTACAGCATTCCTTTGCGTGATATTGCTTATATTGAGAAAAATAAAAGAAGTGTATTTATTCATACAGACAGAGAAAAATATTGCGCAATCCTGTCAATTAAAGAGTTGCTTGTAATAATAGGGGAAAGCTTTGTGCGGGTCCATAATTCTTTTTGGGTGAATGCACGATATGTTCGGGAAATAAGGAATAACCATTTATTGCTTTATTTTTCCGACAAGTCCAACATTTATATTCCCATAAGTAAGTCCTATAAATTACAAGCAAGAAAATCAATTTTATTTCAATTGAATCATAAGGGCTAAGTTATGATAATTACGATTGTAAATATTATTTCGTCAGCAATTAGCATATTCTTAGTCAATTATTTTTTTTCGACTCAAGAGGAAAAAACGGGAAGAAGTCGCATCAATATCCTATTATTTGTCTTTTTTATATGCCATCTCATTTTGAGCACAATAATTAAGGATCTGGCTTCTACTTTTTGGAAGTTATTACTCATTCTCTCAATATATATATTATTAGGATATAGACATAAAGTTTCTGCCTCACATACATTTTTTTGGTCGATAATTCTTTTGGGAACAGTACTTGGAGCGGAATTTGTGGGATTTCTATTCATGCTTCCATTGGCTTCAGCGGAAAAATACGCTCACCAAGAGGTGTTTATAGTAATTAATATTATCCTTACGACTCTTATTGAAATAATTAGTGTTATTTTATTAAAAAAATTTGTTTATTGTAATGTTAGTGGGGGACAGCAGTTTAATCTTACAAGGTTATTGGCATTCTTATCTATACCGGTCATCTCAACATTATTACTGCACACATTATTGCTACAAACGATATATTCTCCAGAGCTCTCTTTTTTGCTTATATTTGTTTTTTTCGTGGGATTAACGATAGTAAATTTAAGTGTTGTTTATCTTTATGTAAACTTATCAAAGCAGTATTCAAACCATGAGAAAATGAGCCTTGAAAAGGAAAGATTAGAGCAAGAAATAAAATTTTATGAACAAGTTAAACAGTCTCAACAAGAGATTCGTTCAATAAAGCATGATCTTCGAAATCAATTACTTGTTTTATTAAATAGGCTTGAAAATGGGGAGACGTTTGAAGCGATTAAGGCAATAAAGCAAACACTGTCTAATATGTCTTCTCGAAATACTTATATCTTAACTGAGCATCAAGCACTTAATTTCTTACTGAGTGAAAAGTATAAACAGGCAGAAGCATTGGGAGTGCTTTTAGAGGTGAAGAGTTTTATTCCAAAAAGTTTGAATATTGATGATGAGATTCTCGTTGCCATATTTGGTAATCTGTTAGATAATTCTATCCAAGCTTGTAGTCGCTTGAAAGATGAAAGACTTAAAACTGTCAAAATAGAAATTACTTTTTTCAAAAATAGATTGATAATTGAGATGTCCAATCCATTTGAAGTTGAAGAGGAAATAACTAGAAAATCGCGATTTACTGAAGGGATTGGTAGAAAAAATATCGCGAAGCTAGTTGAAAAAAATGGCGGTATTTATGAAAGCTGGTATGATGATTCGAAATATTTTGCATGCATTATCTTATTTAACTTGAAATATTAGTATTTCTGATGAGAAGGAAGTTTATTTTTTAGTTAGTATAGATTGATGAAAAGCAGCTTCTTTGGTTTTTTGCTATAATTAAAGGAACAATACTAGATTTGAAGCGAGAGAAAAAATGAATCCTTTATTAAGCGGAATGAATGAAAAACAAGCAGAAGCGGTAGAGACGACAGAGGGACCGCTTTTGATTATGGCGGGAGCGGGCTCTGGGAAGACACGGGTGTTGACGCACCGTATCGCTTATCTCATAGAGGAAAAAATGGTTAATCCTTGGAACATCCTGGCTATTACCTTTACCAACAAAGCAGCTCGAGAAATGAGAGAGCGTGCTCTTAAATTGACAGCTGCTGCTCAAGACACCTTGATTGCGACCTTTCACTCCATGTGTGTACGCATTCTTCGTCGTGATGCTGATCATATTGGCTATAGCCGTAATTTTACGATTATAGATCCAGGGGAACAAAAGACATTGATGAAACGTATTCTTAAAGAAGCTAATTTGGATCCGAAAGAATGGAATCCCAAAACCTTGCTTGGTACGATTTCTAATGCTAAAAATGCTCTATTAGATCCGGAAGCCTATGAAAGCCAAATTAATGCACGTAATCCTTACGAACTCCTTACAGCTAGAGTTTATAAAATTTATCAAGCAGAGCTTCGAAAAGCAGAAGCTATGGATTTTGATGATTTAATCATGCAAACTCTGCGTCTTTTTGATAATAATCCGGATGTTTTAACTTATTATCAGGGAAAATTTCAGTATATTCATGTCGATGAGTATCAGGATACCAACCATGCACAATACCAACTCGTTAAACTGATGGCACAGCGCTTTAAAAATATTTGTGTTGTTGGTGATGCAGACCAATCCATCTATGGCTGGCGTGGGGCCGATATGCAAAATATCCTCGACTTTGAAAAAGATTATCCAGATGCAAAAGTCGTTCTCCTCGAGGAAAATTATCGTTCAACAAAAACAATCCTACAAGCAGCGAATAACGTCATTAAGAATAATGTTAATCGTCGTCCTAAAAAGCTGTGGACACAAAACAATGCTGGTGAAAATATTCTCTACTATCGAGCAAATGATGAGCGCGAGGAAGCTATCTTTATTGCTTCAACAATTAGTGAGCAAGTGCAATCATGTCGTGAATATTCAGACTTTGTTATTTTGTATCGTACAAATGCGCAGTCACGTACAATTGAGGAAGCCTTGCTCAAGTCAAATATCCCATACAGTATGGTTGCAGGGACAAAATTCTACTCACGTAAGGAAATTCGTGATGTTATTGCATATCTGAATGTTATTGCCAATCCGCGGGACAACCTAAGTTTTGAGCGTATCGTAAATGAGCCTAAACGTGGTGTAGGGCCAAGTGCTTTGGAGAAGCTCCGCAATTTTGCCGATAGGCAAGGAAAATCTCTGGCTGAGTCGACACTAGATATCACCTTATCAGATATTCGGGGCAAGGCTTCTGGGGAAATCTATAATCTAGGCTTGATTTTTGACTTTCTACGAAACTATGCCGAAACTTCAACGATTACGGAGCTGGTAGAGGAAATGTTGGAGCGTACAGGTTATCTGAATTTCCTGCGTATACAGAACAATCTTGAAGCACAAGCACGCATTGAGAATATTGAAGAGTTTTTATCTGTGACTAAAAACTTTGATGAAAAGTTAGAAGTTCCTTTAGATGAGGTGACGGGGGAGCCGATTGAAGAAAGTGGTTTAGAGCGTTTGAGTCGCTTTCTCAATGAAGTAAGCCTCCTTTCAGAGGTTGATGAGTATGAGGAAGGAAGTAATGCGGTAACGATGATGACCTTGCATGCTGCAAAAGGTTTGGAATTTCCTGTGGTTTTCCTTATCGGTATGGAAGAGAATATCTTTCCTTTAGCGCGTGTCAATGATGACCCAGATGAACTAGAAGAAGAACGGCGTCTTGCTTATGTCGGTATTACACGCGCCGAGGAGTTTCTTTACCTGACCAATGCTGAACGGCGTGTTCTCTATGGTAAGACAAGCTCTAATCGCCCAAGTCGTTTTATTTTAGAGATTGATGACGAATTGCTAGACTATGGTGGTATTGCACATAAAGCAAATTCAAGCTTTAATGCCAGTTATAAAATGTCGGATGGTACAACACGTTTTGGTACAGGGATGTCGATGACCGATGCACTCTATAAACGTAAAGTAGCGGTCAATCCTGGCGCTACAAGGACAATAGAAAAAACAGATGTGATAACAGAAGACTGGAATATTGGTGATACAGCAGTGCATCGCAAATGGGGAGAAGGCATTGTTCTATCTGTGACAGGTACAGGTAAGAATATGGAGCTGAAAATCAAGTTCCCCGAAGTTGGGATGAAACGCCTTTTGGCAGTTATGGCACCTATAGAGAAGAAGGAGTAAAGATGGATAAAAAGCGCTGCAAATGGTGCCTCTCATCAGACAAGATGATTCACTACCATGATACATATTGGGGCGTTCCTGTTCATGATGACCAAGAACTATTTGCGAAACTTATCTTGGATATGAATCAGGCCGGTCTGTCTTGGTCAACTATTTTGAATAAGATGGAAACTTTTTACGAAGCCTATGACCAGTTTAATATTTGCAAAATTGCTAGTTACGATAAAGAGAAAGAAGAGGAGTTACGGCAAAATCCTGGTATCATTCGGAACAAATTAAAGATTGCTGCTGTGATTAATAATGCACAGATTGTTCTAGATATTCAAAAAGAATTTGGCTCTTTTAATGCCTACATCTGGTCTTTTACAAAAGGTAAAGTTCTTCAACATAAGATTACAGATGAAAGCCAAGTTCCTGTAACTAATGGTGTGGCAGAAGCCATGTCGAAAGACATGAAGAAGCGCGGCATGAAGTTTGTCGGTCCAACAATCATCTATGCTTATCTCCAAGCGATTGGCGTCATCAATGACCATGCAGAATACTGCTTCCGTAATGAGGAGCTGCAATAAATTTTTACAAGTGCTAATTTAAAAATAAGGATAAAGAGTCTGGATAGTCCAGGCTTTTTTATTGTAAAGAGTTTTGGAAGACTTATCTGGACCTATTTTCTAAAAAAAGAGTGCTTCAAAATATATTTTTACCGCATCTAATCTGGTAAAACTTGGATATGAAATATATCGAAACAATATTGACACCTCTTGTTAATTAATATAAACTTAATGTCAGAAAGCGCTTTCGAATAAAAATTAGGAGTTTATCATGAGCAAAAAAATTGTAGGTGTCACAGCATGCGCCGCAGGAATTGCCCATACTTATATGGCACAAGCAGCATTAGAAAAGGCTGCAGAAGAACTTGGCTATGACGTCAAAGTTGAAACACAAGGCACTATTGGAACTGAAAATGCCCTCAACGATCAAGAGATTAGAGAGGCTGATGTTGTCATTATCGCAGCAGACGTTAATGTGGATAAAGCACGTTTTGTTAATAAGCGTTTGGTAGAAATTGACACCAACTCTGTCCTTAAAGATGGGCAAGCTGTCATAGAAAACGCCCTCGCTAACGCACAGCCTTTTAGCGGTAAAGGCGTCAAAGTTGGCGGAAAAATGGAAATTGGAACCTCTGGGAATAAGGCTGTACGTTATTTGATGTCTGGTTTGACCGATATGATTCCAGTGACCATTGCAGCCGGGCTACTTTTAGCAATCGCAAATGCCTTTGCCTTCCAACCTGATCCCAATAATGCCAACCTCGTTGTTTGGGGCTTTAGCGAAGACATGATGGGGCAGTTCCTCTCGAAAATGTTTGACTTAGGTAAAGTCGGTTTCACATTGATGATTCCAATCTTTGCAGCGGGAGTTGCACGCGCGATTGGGGACAAACCAGCTGTTGCCCCAGCTTTCATTGCAGCCTATATCATCAATGATCCGACTTTCTTAGGAACAGAAACAGGGGCAGGATTCCTTGGAGCTATTTTAGTTGGGTTTGGTGTCGGTTACTTTGTCAAACTGCTCAAAAAAATCAAATATCCCGATATTATTAAACCCATTGTGCCTATTTTGATTATCCCGATGGTTGCAACTTTTGTTTCCTTTGTCGTGATTCATTTCTTAATTGGGGATCCGATAGCAAATGGTATGGCTGTTTTATACGATGTTATCAATGATGTCACTGTGCGTTATGAAGCAGCACCGATTATTTACGGCGCGATTCTTGGCGGAATGATGGGTGTTGACATGGGAGGACCGATTAACAAAACAGCAATGCTTGTTTCTTCAGCAATTTTTGTTGATACGATGGCACAGTTTGGTCCTGAAGCAGTCAATGCTATCCCACAAGCAGCAACAGGAGCTGCTATTGCTGTAGCACCACTTGGCGCAGGTATTGCAACACTCCTCTTCAAAAAATACTTTACGACAGAAGAGCGTGCACTTGGTTCATCAGCCTTGGTTATGGGCATGGTCGGCGTAACGGAAGGTGCGATTCCCTTTGCAGCATCAAATCCTAAGTTCATTATTGCCAATACCTTATCTTCTGCACTTGCAGGTGCTACCGTTGCGGGTATGGGTATAAAATTCTTTGGAGGTGTTGGCTCACCTTTGGGTGCCTTCTTAGGTTATACAACAGGTCCTAACTTTGCGTGGCTCTACTGGATTATTTTAATTCTTCTCGCAAGTTTTGTTAATGCTTTGATCTATCGATTCATCGTAAGAAATAGAAATGTTGAAGTGGCTGAAGATATTCAACAAGGATAAAAAGAGAAAGTAAAAATGGAAAATACAGTATTTAACAAAGAAAATGTCTTTTTTACAGAGGATAGCTTTGTCAATAATGAAGCATTGTTTCGCTATATTGCTCAAAAAGCCATTGCGCTTGATTATGTTCACTCAGAAGAGGCGTGCTTTCAAGGCTTAATGGAGCGTGAAAGTCAATCGACAACGGCTTTTCAAGATGGATTTGCTATACCGCATTGTAAAAGTGATACGGTCAAAGCGCCTCAGTTAATGTTCATAAAGACTAAAGCGATTGCTTGGGAAAGTTTAGACGGATCGGATATTGAAAACTCATTTGCCTTACTCATTCCAAGTACGGGAGCCAAAGAGCACTTGCGCTATCTGGCGCAAATTGCACGTGCCTTGATTGATGATAATTTCCGAGAAGCATTAAAAAATAGCAGCACAACAGACGAAGCTTATACGATTATTTCAGAAAAATTAGGAGTTTAAACATGAAAAAGAAAGTACATATTGTTAATCATACGCATTGGGACAGAGAGTGGTATTTTACGACCATGGATGCTTTTCTTTTGAGTGATAATCTCTTCAATAATGTAATCGATGAACTTTTGCAAAATCCCGAAGCGAAGTTCTGTTTAGACGGACAATCTTCAATTTTGGATGATTATATGCGTCTTAATCCGCAGCAACTAGAGAATGTGAAAAAACTTGTCGCTAATAAGCAGCTTGCTATTGGTCCTTGGTATACCCAAACAGATGCTTTCTTTGTTGATGAGGAAAGTCTAATCCGTAATATGATTATTGGTATGCGTGACAGTCGTAAGTACGGCGAGGAAATGAAAATTGGTTACCTGCCAGATACTTTCGGACATAATGCACAGTGGCCGACAGTCTTGCAACATTGCGGCTTAGACAATATTGTTTTCTGGCGTGGTCTCAATCTGGAAAAACATACGCAGAGTCCTTACTTCACCTGGAAAGGTTTGGGAGAGAAAGAAATTACAGCCATGAACTTGGTAGATGGCTATGGTGCAGTAGCCTTCTTGAAAGATGAACCTGAATATATCGAAGAACGTTTACTTCCTGCTGTAAAACGGACAGAAAAATGGACGGACGTCAATGATTTGTTACTGACTGCAGGCGGCGATCAGTTAGAGATTATCCGTAGTTTACCACAAACTCTTAAGGCAATTTCTGAAAAAACAGACTATGATTTTATCGAAAGTTCATATGAAGAATTTTTAGATGTCATAAAAAAAGAAGAAAATCTTCCAGAATATAAAGGGGAGTTCCGTGAACCTTGTACAACTCGTGCACATAAATCTATCGGTTCTGTTCGCTACGATATTAAGCGTACAAATTTCATTATTGAACAAAAACTCTTGAAACGTGTAGAACCATTGCTTGCTATAGGTAAAGCACATGGGATTACACTCAGTACAGAAACATTAGTTATCGCTTGGAAAAAAATACTTGAAGGACATGCCCATGATTCAATGGGCGGCTGTGTATCGGATGATGTAGCAGTTGATATTCTTCATCGTATGAAAGAAGCAGAAGAACTTGCTGATGGTATGGAGAACTATATTGTCAAACGCTTGAGTGAAAAATTAGGCCTTTCTGATAAGGAAATCTTGGTTTTCAATACGACATCCAAAGACTTTAAAGGCTATAAGCAGATTGATTTCTTAGCAGCAAGCAAAAACATCAAGTTATCCGGTATTGAAGAGATGATTATTGTGGATGAAGAGTATTTTGCAGGTAAAGACAATCTTCTTTTAGAAACGCCAGAAGGTAATAAATACATCAACGAAGATCCCTACTATCGTTTGTATGCTCTCGCGCATGTAGAAATTCCGAGTATGGGTTATAAAATATTCACAATAGAAGAGAGCCAAGAAGAAGCAGAAGTATTTGTTGCAACAAATGATGTGGCAATTAAAAATGAATACTATACAATCAATAATGAAGCTGGAAAACTTTCGCTCCTTACTACAGATGGAGTTCATTTAGAGAATTTCTTAGAGTTTGAGGACATGGGCAATGACGGAGATACTTATGACTTCTCACCGCTTAAGGATGATGAGCCGATTATTCTACGCCTTACAGATAGTCAGGTTCAAAAAACATCACTTGCTGAAAAAATGATACTAAGTGGTCAGTTCCAACTTCCCAAAACTTTGGAAGACCGCTTAGAGGCACAGAATATGGGAAGTCTCACCATGACACTTACTTTAAGCTTGAAAAAAGGTAGCGAGTTGATTGAAGGTGTGTTGGTCATTGATAACCAAGTTCTTAGTCATCGTTTACGCCTTAAGATTAATACTGGTGTCAAAAATACGCGCTCAATAGCTTCCTTGCCTTTCGGATTTATTTCCCGTGAAGCTTTGACCGAAGAGGTTCCAAACTGGTTCAAGTCCTATGTTGAGTATCCAATTGATTTAGAACCTTTTGATAAGAGTGTTTCTGTAGAGAACGAATATCATCATGTCTCTGCTTTTGGTAAAGGATTAAAAGAGTATCAATTCCAAAAAGGAAGTTTATACTTAACATTGCTTGCTACGACTTCCCAGCTTGGTAAACCAAACCTCGCATATCGTCCTGGTCGAGCTTCAGGAGATACGACTAAAAAAGGTCATGTCATGATGCCAACACCGATGGCTGAATTATTAGGGGAGCAGCGCTTTGAGTTTGCTTTAGTTGTCAATGCACAAGCTTTCGATGAGTTTGCAACTTCTCAACACTGGGCAGAATATAGCTCGTCTCATATCGCCTATCAAAATCAGGTGCTGAACAAATTTATTCATCGTTTGGATAATAAAATCCAAGCCGATGACGAGCGTATAGCGCGGGTTGATGCATTTTCATTACTTAAAATCGATGGTTCTGCTTTTGATACAACTTTCATGCCGTCGTTATATGACACAGAGGCAGAAGTTTTACGCTTGGCTAATCCAACAAGCCAACCATTGGCGATTGGGGACTTTGACTTCTCGCATTATGCCAAATATGAATTTGTTAATGCGCAGGAAGCTATTGTAGCAGCACAGTCTGAGATTGCTCCATATGATATGGTAAGTATTAAACTATGGCGCAATTGATGTTTCGCATTCAGCTCTACTTGTATTCAGTATTGACAGCTATGTGGATCTTTCAATATGAGCCACTGATGGCAGCCAAAAATGTATCGTCTGCCACTAGTCTGCAAGTTTTGACATTTGTGCAACTTATTGTTATTGGCTCAATACTGTTATATAGTGGCATCTTAGAAAGAAGTAAACACAGGAACTCGGTTATTCGTGGGACTCTAATTCTCAGAATAATAATTTCCGCTCTTCTTTTTATTGTTGAGTTTCCTGCAGTTTTTATTGTTGGCTTTCTGATCTATCAAGTAGGTGCCGTAGGTTGTGATATTTTTTATGAGAGTTTACTTTTAGAAGAAGCCAGTAAAAAACGTCTTGATTTCGGCAAATATCGTATGTTTGGTTCACTCGGCTATGCTACAAGCGGATTTTTAGTGAGTGGCTTTCTGTTCCTAGAGTTTGAAGTTCCTATTTTATTGATTTTATCCGTGGTGATTAATTTTATCTTACTGTTTCTCAATCTGAAAACACCTTTTTCAAGTCAAAGTAGCGTTGAGCAAGGCTATGATAAAAAGAAGATGAAGTTGCCACTGTCAGCACTTGTATTTATTTTTTGCTGTGCTGTAGTCACGACGCTACCAGGATCTTTTGGCTATCTCTTTAATGGCTACTTGCGAGAACAATTTTCTTTGCCCTTGCAGCATGTGACCCTATATGTGAGTGTTGCTGTTTTTATCGGTTCTTGCATCTCTGAGGTATCAGCTTTTTATGTAGTGGATCGTTTAATTAGAAAAATCGGAGCGAAGCAAGTCTTATTCATTGGTTTCTTGGCTTCCATTATTCGCTGGGCTCTAGCTATCGTAAGTCCTAATGCAGTATCTTTTGTAGCAACTTATCTTTTTCATGGGATTAATTTTGCTTTCTTATATATCGGTTTTCTGACCTTGCTGAGAGCCAAGTTAGGTAATGAAATTGTAGGGACTTTAACGATGCGCTTTACTTTTATAGCTAATCTTATCGGTGTAGGGCTGGCACAACTTTATGCCTTATCTCTTGAAACTATAGGTGTACGCGGTATTTTAGTCAGCTACTTGCTGATTAGTTTGTTTGCTTTTGGCTTTGTGGTAATCTTTTATAAAAGACTCGCTTCAAATAATGTATGAGGAAAAAGATGGTTTATTTGGTTTTTGATATAGGTGGGACAGCTTTAAAATATGGTTTGCTTTCAAAAGATGGCACTATTATAGAAAAATATTCAGAAGTTATTCCAGAGAGTTATGAGTCATTATTGGCACGAATGGACCAGTTATGCAAAACGTATCAAAATTTGTCAGGAGTAGCCATAAGTTCACCTGGTATTTTTGACTATGAATCAGGACTTTTAACAACATCCTCAGCTCTTGAATACTTGATTGGGAAGCCTTTTTTAAGGGACTTATCTTTAAGAATTCAGTTGCCAATGAGTATTGAAAATGATGGCAAGTGTGCCTTGCTTGGAGAATACTGGAGAGGGAGTGCACAGGAAGCAAGTATCGCTGCTATGTTTGTCATTGGTACAGCAGTTGGTGGAGCAATATTAATCAATGGAGACATCCATCGAGGAGCACATAAGAATGGTGGAGAGCTGGGGTATATGTTAGTTCAGAACAGGCCTGAAGAGCAGCATTATGCTTCCTTGGGAGGGAAAATTGGTTTTCATGGTTTGCTGCAATACCTCAATCAAAAGGGCTATTCTATCAGAAATGGACTTGAGTTATTTGAAAGGGCACAAGAAGACCAAACGGTAGAAAAACTCTATAAAGAACAACTGAGTTATTTAGTTGTCACTGCTTTGAATTTACAATATTCGCTTGATCCAGAAATTATTGTTGTGGGCGGCGCTGTAAGTCAAAATCCTTATTTTAAACGAATGTTAGATGAAACCATCGAACAAGTTATGGCTAGACGTGCCAATTATATGTTTCCTCGTTTAGTGATTGGAAAGTTTGGTAATGATGCTAATCTTTTAGGGGCTTTATATCATTTTTTGAAGGGAGGTTCTCTTGAAACTTGACCCGCGGGAACGCGCTATCCTTGAGTATATTCATGCTCATCAGACAGTAACCATTTCGGAAATTGCGAAGCATTTGAAAGTATCAAATAAGACTGTTTCAAACACCCTTAAGGCGATTGATTTTTCACTTAAAGGAAGTGATGTGGTACTTATTAGAAAACCAAATGTTGGCGTTTCTTTAAAAGGTTCGGATGAAGCATTTGTGAGGTTACTGGAGGCGGAGCTTGTTAGTGACTTTGTACCAGAGACACAGCAGGATCGTTTGGCTTTTATAGTATTTTCTCTATTGAAGAAAAAGGAAGCTATAAGCAAACAAACTTTTATCCAGCAACTTTTTATCAGTAAGTCAACTCTGGAAAAAGATTTAACGAAAGTTAAACAAATTCTGGAAGAACTGGGAGCGACTTTAACAGTTATTTCTAAAAAAGGTATTTTAATTGAACTTGCAGAAGCAGAACGCCAAAGTATCTTTGTGGCTTGTTTAGATTACTTTTATCATGAAAACTGGAAAATTATCCAAGATGAGGACCGTTTCCTACAAATTTTACAAAATGTTCCTAAAATATTTTTGAGCAAAAATGAAGTAGAAGATTTTAAGCGAATTGCGGACTTATTGACTGATTTCTTAACATCAGAAAAAATAGTTATACGTGATGAGAGCTATCAGTTTTTGCTTCTCTATCTTTTAGCCAGTTCGGAAAAATTAATGACTTTTGATTCTTTTGAGGTGAAAGCTGAAGAAGCTGTACGTAAGTTTTGGAAGAAATTTACTAAGCTTGCAGTGCTTGATTTCTCAGAAGGTGCTGCTACTGCCTTTTCTGCCTTTCTAACTTTGCATAAACAGAAGTCTGAAAAGCATAATGACGAAGAACGAAAAATAAAGAGAATATTAGATAGAATTACAAGAAACTCCAATGAACAGTTATTAGATGTAGTGGTCAATCATATTCGAGAAGCTATTGCCCGTGCACGAAAGGGACGCTCTGTACGCAACCCTAACTTACAAGATATTAAGAAAAATTATGCACTTGCTTTTGAAGACAGTCTCAGCATTGCAAAGGCGCTCCGAGAAAATTTTGAGATACTCTTAACAGAGGATGAGGTTGCCTATATTGCTTTGCATATACAAGTTTTAAAAGAGCATGAAAGCAGTCAAACACCCGTTTTAGCTGTACTCATTAGTGCAAGTGGACAAGGCGTTTTTCAATTTTTGATGGCTCGATTGAGAAAGATTTTTCCTAATATTTTGATTTCGAGAATTCTTACTGTTCAGGAGATAAGTCAAACAGAGATCACGGAAGACTTAGTCTTAACGACTTTGGACTTTAACTTGCCTGGACATCCGGTAATTAAGCTTTCACCGATTTTATCTGCTGAAGATATTGAGAATATTTCTAGCTTCCAAGCTAATTTTTTCCAGAAAAAAGCTCAGATATTCTCAGAAGAGTTTTCAGAGCTTATTTCAGAAGACTTTATTTTCTTAGATGAGAAAATAAACACCATTGGGCAAGCCATCTTGTTCATGGGTGAAAAACTAATCGAAAGAGGTTATGCTGAAGAAGGATTTATTGAATCATGTTTGGAACGTGAGAAGTTATCCTTTACGTCTTTAGAATCTTTCGCTACACCGCATCCTCTAGATGTTTCGGAGGTGAAAAAACCGATTATTGCTTTTATGCGCGTCAAAGAAGAGCTGACATGGGGAAAAGAAAAAGTGAGGTATGTCTTTCTGATGTGTATTAAAGATCGCTCAATCAAAGAGTTAGAACAAATTTACGGTACCTTACTTAAAATTATAGATTCCTCAGAACACAGCATCCTGCTGAAAGGGAGCGAAAAAGAAATTCTTGAATTTCTCACTGATACGCAGTCTTAGTGACTGCTTTTTTGTTCAGTAAACCAAAAAACGCCAATGCGATTAACACATTGGCGTACTTTACTGACGACACTTTTACTGATAAAAATGTCTAAATTCCTGCGCCAAATCAGTAAATGCCGAGGTCAAAATCTCATCTTTATCCTGAGTTGCAGTCCCCTCTGCCCGCACTAACTGAAAGGCGTCAAAACCCATCATTTCTTGGAAAATCGTTTGCATATAGTGTGGTGCAATATCGACAGATTTATAAATATTATCTGCTGTATAGACCGAGCCGCTGGCGAAAAGCATGAGCATCTTATAGTTGTCTTTCATCAAGCCTTCTGAAACTTTCCCTTGCTCATCTGGCGCAGCAAGATAACGGAAAGTTTCGCGGGCAATCATCAGGTTGTCGATATAGTCTTTCATACGTGAGGTGATGTTGAAGTTATGTAAAGGTGTGGACACCACAATCCGCTGGTGGCCCTTAAACTGTTCTAATAAAAACTGACTGCGTTCAGCGACTTTACTTTCAGTTGAACTTAGTTCTTTACCGGCTGCTTGTTTGTCCCAAACATCCCAGAGTGATTCAGCTTCGATTCGTGGGATATCTTCCTCATAAAGGTTCACAATGGTTAGGTCATTTTCCGGAAAATGTGTGTGGTAAAGTTCCAGAAATTTGTCCTGCAGCTGAACAGAAAAATGTTCATGATTTGCAAAGTCTGGATGTGCGTTGATTACTAAAGTTTTCATAAATAAAATCTTCTTTCTTTTGATATACTTAGTATACATTAAAATAGTGCCAAGATAAGTCACTATTAAAAACGGAGAAAAATAAAATGGATAAATCAGTACGTCTGAACCAAGAACTCATGTATCTCAGCGACAAACATGAGTTCCAACTCAAAGACCTCATGCAAGAATTTAATATTTCACGGCGGACAGCTTTACGGGATGTTGAAGCTTTGGGGCAAATGGGTCTGGCCTATTACTCCGAAACGGGAAAACATGGTGGCTATAAAATCATCAATCAAAAATTATTACCCCCTGTTTACTTTAATAGTGACGAGATTCATTCGATTTTCTTTGCTTTATCTGCACTGCGGCAACTGTCCAGCACCCCTTTTGAAAAATCTTATGAACAAATCCAACAAAAGTTATCTGCACTTTTGCCTCAAGCCCAGCAAAAAGAAGTGGATAAACTTCTGAAAGTCGTGCATTATTATAGTGTGCCACCGATTAATCCACCGAAAGCTTTGGCTTTGATTTTGCAGTCGATTTTGGAAAGTAAGGTTGTTTCGCTGACTTATACCCAGTATGAAAGGACAGAACTTCATTTACAATTTAATGAAATTTTTTATCGGGATGGGATTTGGTTTTCCAGTGCTTATGATATATTTGCGGAGCAGTGGGGCACTTACCGTTGTGATTATATGGTTGATGTTGTCCTTGAAGAACGTTTTAAGCAGACTTATACGCTGGCAGAACTTGATGACTTTCAAAAAACATATGAAAGTGAGTTTCACAATATCCCCTTTCGTTGTCGCTTGACGCAGTTTGGTAAGGAGTCTTTCTTAAAACACCGTTATCCTAACATGGAGTTGGAGGAAGTCGACGGTATTTTTTATATGACAGGCGGTTATCACGAGACAGAGTTAAACTATATGGTGCATTATTTAACCTCTTTTGGTAAACACTTGGTGGTCGAAGAACCACCACAACTGAAAAAAGCTTACTTGAATCACTTAAAAGAGATGCTTTTACTGCTAGAGTAAGTTTTTTATGTTTCTCATAGCTATTGGGAATCAGATTGTAAATCTTTTTGCTCTCGCCTATCTTTGTGCTAAAATAAATTTATAACGAACAGGAAGGAGTGCAAACCATGATAGCATCAATGAAAATCTGGAATAAACTCTAAAATTGCATATTTTTAGGGTCTGTAATCAGAATTTCAAGGGTGTGGTCTGCACTTTTTAGAAATTATTAAGAAAGCGGGCAACCGCTTTTTTCTGTGTCTTCATACGGCCCTTCAGAACATATTTGGAGGAAAAAGATGCCTTTAGCACTAGAGATGAAAAATGTTAGATTGAGTTTTAAAGACCAAGATATTTTAGAGATGGAACACTTGACGGTTTATGAGGGAGAAAAGATAGGAATAATCGGTGCCAATGGGCAAGGAAAATCAACTTTGCTACAGCTTATTGCGGGTCAGATAAAACCTGATTATGGGAGGGTTGAGCGGTACATTGATATTGAATATCTGAGACAAGTTGGCGGAGAAGCTAGGGGTGCCCTTGACTATGAGTGGTTATCACGGATGCAGGTGCCAGCTCAGGCTTATGAAAACTTGTCTGGTGGGCAGCAGCGTAAGTTTATGCTCAGTCAAGTTTTAGCACACTATCCTCAAGGTTTATTATTAGATGAACCAACCACGCATTTGGATAAAGAAAGTATTGAAGAGTTGGTTAAGGAAATCCAGTATTACTACGGCACTGTACTTATCGTGTCCCATGATCGTTCTTTTCTTAACGCCACAGTACAGAAGATATGGGAAGTCGCCGAGGGACAAGTGACGGTCTATAGCGGCAACTATCAGAGCTATGTGGAGGAAAAAGAAAAAGCTAAGCGAGAAACTACGCGTTATAATGAGAAGCTGGCAAAAGAAAAAGTACTTTTAGAGCGTGCCATTGCCACGAAAGAAGCTAAAATAGCCAAGCAGGCAGACAATGTCGCTAAAAATTTGAAACGTGCGATAAAGCCTGACCGCTATTCGGCAACCAAGTCCAAAGACAGTGTACAAAAGGCAGCGCAGCGACAAGTGAAAGCCATGCACACAAGGCTAGACAAGCTTGGCGACTTTGAAAAGCGAGAAGAAGAACGAGAACTCAGATTTCCTCTCCCTCAGAGTCTCGTCTTGCACAACAAATTTCCCATCATGGCAGATGCTTTGACAGTAAAAGCAGGCGACGAAATCTTGCTGGACAAGGTCAATTTCCAGTTTCCTCTAGGAAAAGTGATTGCTCTTTCTGGGCCAAATGGTTCAGGAAAATCCAGTCTGTTGCGAAAAATTATAGCAGGAGATGAACACCTGACTTTATCGCCAAAGCTGAAAATAGCCAGTTATGGGCAGCTGGATTATGAACTTCATTCGGAGTTGCCTTTATTGCAATATCTGACTGGACAGAGTGATTACGATGAATCCTTCATTCGTAGTCTTCTCGTACAGTTAGGCTTTAATCACAGTCAGATGCGAACAGCGGTCAATAAATTGTCCGGTGGGCAAGCGACAAAAGCTGTTTTGGCACAAAGCTTTATCCAACCCGCAAATCTCTTAATCCTAGATGAACCGACGAACTTTATTGATTTAGAAACAATAGAAGCCTTGGAAAAGTTTATCAAAAGCTATCCGGGAACAATCATTTTGACTTCACATGACAAAGCTTTTGTGGAAAAAGTGGCAGATGTTCACTATGAGATTTCAGAAAAGAAATTACGCCAAGTTGACTGAGAGGGAACTTACAAAATCCAAATCAGTAGATGTAAGCCCTTTCTTGTGATAAAATAAAGATAAAAATTTCTCTATACAGAAAGAGGTTATTATGGCTCATGTACATCCTTATATCGCACTCAACAATACGAAAGAGGCGTTGGTTTATTACGAAAAAGTTTTAGGGGCGAAAAATATTCACCGTGTACCTGTTGGTACAGAACAAGCAGCAGATTTTGGTGTTTCAGCCGATCAAGCCTCAGAGATGACCATGCACAGTCAGTTTGATATTTTAGGCGTAACGATTATGGCTGCGGATAATTTTAAAGGGGAAGAGTTAGGCTATAGCGGTGTTTCTATCATGTTGGATGTGAATGCAGAAGATGCGGAAGCCATGGCAGAAGCTAAAGCTTTTTGGAAACATCTGTCGGAGAGCGGTCAAGTGACAGTCAATATGGCTTTTGAAGAACAGTTTTGGGGCGGTGCTATGGGTGATTTTACTGATAAGTATGGTGTGCACTGGATGTTGCACGCACAACCTTACTCCAAAAATGCTGTCAGATAAAACACAGTTATACGTCGTGCGAGTTTAGCCCCATTAGCTGCTCTATATCTATATAAAGATAAAGCGAAATTAAAGAAAGGACTTGCGCGAACAAGCCCTCTTTAACCGTATGAAGAATGGTAGCATTTCATTATTCTATAAATAACGTCATTGCTAAAGTTAGGCGTTATTTTTTATGTTCATCGTTGACTTTCAAAAGGAAAAATATGAGAGAATACAGTCTTTTTTCTAGTTCAAGTTTATTTTTTCTAAAGTGCTTGAGTCAAGTTGTTTTTATATATAATCCTGCTTTAACTGAAACTTCTAGCTGAAATAAGTTTGAAAAAGTGCTATAATAATTGAGCTATGAACGGAATTCTGAATGTATATAAAGAAGCAGGTTGGACATCTTTTGATGTCGTGGCAAAGCTGCGTGGGATATTAAAAACAAAAAAAATAGGACATGGAGGGACTCTTGATCCCCAAGTAACAGGCGTTCTTCCTATCGCAGTAGGAAAAGCAACACGGCTTTTAGAGTACATGGAAGAGGCAGGAAAAGTCTATGAAGGCGAAGTAACTTTAGGGTTTTCGACAGAAACTGAGGATGCGGAAGGTGCAGTTGTCGAGGTAACGAAAGTGCCTACACATCTATCTTGTGAAACCGTTGATGCTGCAATGGCAAAGTTTTTAGGTGACATCCAACAAATACCACCGATGTATTCTGCTGTTAAAGTAAAGGGCAAACGTCTTTATGAATATGCGCGTGCTGGAGAGAATGTTGAACGACCTATACGTCAAGTGACAATAAAAGAATTCGTGCGTACAAGTCCAATAAGTTTTGAGGAAGATTGTGCTCGTTTTACTTTTCGTGTGGCTTGCAGCAAGGGAACTTACGTTCGCACACTTGCTGTAGACTTATCTACTGCTTTAGGTTATGCAGGACATATGTCAAAACTGCAAAGAACATCTGCCAATGATTTACAGATTGGCGATGCATTAACCTTAGGGCAAATTGAAGAATATGTGAAACTGGAAGAACTTGGGCAGATACTGCAGCCAAAAGAAGTCGCTGTATCTGACTTGCCTCGTATTGACTTAAGTTCTGAACAAGCGGAAGCAGTACGTGTTGGCAAAAAATTTGAACTGTCTGATTTTGCCAATATAGAAGTAGACAAAAAAGTGGCCTTGTTTTACAAGGACAAACTCCTCGCTGTTTATATGAAACATCCCGAAAAATCAGGAATCCTAAAATCACATAAGGTAATAAATTAAAATGAAAACTTTGTATTTTGACGAAATTGAAAATTGGAATGAACCGACTGTCCTTGTTTTAGGCTATTTTGATGGTTTGCACCGAGGACATCAAGCTCTTTTTGCAGAAGCAAAAAAACTCGCAGCAGTTTTGAATTTGAAAATTGCTGTCTTAACCTTTCCAGAAAAACCAACGCTCATTTTTCAAAAGTTTGAACCTGACATGCTATTGAAATTAACCAGTGACAAGAAACGAGAAGAACTTTTTGCAGAAAATGGTGTAGATTATCTTATCTTTAAGGATTTTACTTCTTGTTTTGCCAAACAAACTGCAGAGGAATTCTCCAAGAATGTTCTCGATAAATTCCTGCCTAAAGTTGTTATCACAGGCTTTGATCATAAGACAGGCTCAGATATGACACAGCTCAAAGGCAATGATCAGTACAAAGTTGTTGTTGTTCCAGAGGTTTCTGATGAAAAAGGAAAAATCTCATCTACACGTATTCGTGAGTTGGTAAAAACGGGAGATATTGCGTCAGCCAATGCACTTTTAGGTTATCCCTATGAAATCACTGGAATTGTTGTGCATGGTTTTGCTCGTGGTCGTACGATTGGTTACCCAACGGCGAATTTAGCCATAAAGGACTTCATTCATATTCCGTCTCCAGGAGTTTATACTGTCGATGTCTTATTACAGGGGGAACGTCAAAGAGGATTCGCTTCAATCGGCTACAACGAAACTTTTAACGGTAAAGAAAAGACAGTAGAAATTCATATTTTCGACAAGGATCTGGATCTCTATGGAGAAAAACTAACCGTCCTTTGGTTGGATAAGATCCGTGACATGATTAAATTTGAAAGCGTCGATGCTCTAATTGCTCAGATGAAAGAGGATGAAAAAAAAGCACGTCAATATCAAGAAAAGTAAAGAGAGTCTTATTTGGAATAAGGCTTTTATAAATCTGTCTTTTGCGAAAATGGAACATTAATCTTAGCAGAAAGTTTCAGATTGTGATATACTTAATAAGAACAATTTTTAAGGAGAACATTAATAATGTCACGTAAACCTATTATCGCTGGTAACTGGAAATTGAATAAAAACCTCAAAGAGGTTAAAGAATTTATCGCAAAGATTGATGGCAAATTGCCAACAGAAGACAAAGTAGATGTTGCTATTGCAGCACCTGCACTTTACCTTGTATCAATGGTGCAAGAACGCGGAAATAACCCACTTAAAGTTGCAGCTGAAAATGTTTACTTTGAAAATTCAGGGGCTTTCACTGGTGAAATTGCTCCTGCTATGCTTGCAGCTGAAGGTATCGAATACTCTATCATTGGTCATAGTGAACGCCGTGAATATTTCCATGAAACAGACGAAGACATCAACAAAAAAGCGAAAGCGTTGATTGAAGCTGGTGTAACACCAATCCTTTGCTGTGGTGAAACACTGGAAACTTTCGAGGCTGGTAAAACAGCAGAGTGGGTTTCATCTCAAATCGAAGCCGGTCTTGCTGGTATTGACGGTAAAGATGTTGCGAACATGGTTATCGCTTACGAACCAATCTGGGCTATCGGTACAGGTAAAACTGCGACAGCTGAAATCGCTGACGAAACTTGTGGCGTTGTTCGTTCAACTGTTGAAAAACTTTACGGTAAGGAAGTTGCAGATGCAGTACGTATCCAATATGGGGGTTCTGTAAAACCTGAAACAGTTGCTGAACTTATGTCTAAAGAAAATATCGATGGTGCCTTGGTTGGCGGTGCTTCACTTGAAGCAGATTCCTTCCTTGGTCTGCTTGAAATTTACAAATAATTGATGGAAAGAGAAACTCGTAGGAGTTTCTTTTTTTCGCAGATTTTAAGAGGGAGTGGCATAATAAAACTGTCTGGGTCTCGGATTTTTTATACGTTTATCTTACTTTCTGAAATTTATTTTATTTAATAGATTAAAATGTTACAATAGTGTAAAAGAGGTGATGTGAATGACAGATATAGAATATTCCTATGCCGTTTTAGACATCTTAGAGCAGCTTCAAGAAAATATTCGTAAGCGAGATAACTTAAAACGTGAGGCAAGAAAAAAACAGACAGAAGAAGCAGCAACGATGGCAATGTTGTTTTCCCTTATTATACCTGCTACACTTCTCATTATATTTGTCATTATTGAGACAACCGATTTAATTTCAGTAGCTACTTTTGGGGAAACTTTGGATAACCCTTACATTGTGATTGTTGGCATCTTGCTTTTATGCTCATCTTTTGCTGTATATTCTTATCTTTTTGTAATGCACAGCTGGCGCCAAGGATGGATAAAATTTGGAGCGAAGCGCGTTAAAAAAAGAGTCTATCAAGCCATGAACGATCAGAAAAATGAGATAGGCTTAGAGCTTAAAAACATTTTAGAATCAAGCCTGTTGATGCATTCACGTATTCCAGATAAGTTTTTATCTGTAAGGTCAGTTACTTTTTTAATCCGAACACAGGAAAGCAATCCAGAGATGACTCTAGAAAATGCAATCAGTAAGTTGGAGCAAGATATTAAAAATAAAGACAGTGCACACGTTCTTTTGAGAGAAGATGAGTTATCAATGATTGAAAGAGAACGGCAAAATCGCTATCTTAATTTCTTGGCTGAAATTTTTGAATAAGTATAGAAAGTAAAAGAAAAGAGATGAACAGTAAAGAAAAAGAGGTGCAGTCTGATGCGACAAAAGATTTTGTCAAAGATAAGTATTTTGAAGGAGGAAATTTTTTACTTAAATTACGTCAAAGCTTGGTTACTCTAGGCTTTTGGTGGATGATTATCTTCCCACTTTTGACTTTGATAAACTCCGTCTCCAGACAGCGGATTTGGAGAAATATCTATCGATGGACTTGGGCAGATGGTCTGTTATTGGCTCATGACCTTTTTATCATGGTGATTCTCTCCTTGCTCGTTTTTATTATCATTGGAGGATTTTTTCTACTGAGAAATAACCGTAATTTGAAAAAAATTTATCCGGAGAGAAAAACATACAATGAAGAACGTGCCGCGGCCCGTTGTGCAATTTTGGAAGAAGCTTATGCTGAAAGATTTGGGGATAGGGAATTTCGTGAAAATGTCGATTATTATTCTGTCGTTCCTGAAAAAAATCTAGACACAGGATTTGCTCATGAACGTTTCAAGGACGGAGGTTATCCTTATGAGTGATTCTATACTGCAGAATCTATTTTGGGTGCTTGTCTGCTATCCTTTGATTGGCGCAGTAGGTTGGACCATTGGAGGAATTTATTACCGTTATTTCTACAGGGGACGAAACCGTAAGTTCCACCCAATCATAGCAGCAGAGCAACCGATGGTTTCAATCATGATTCCTGCACATAATGAAGAAGTGATGATTGAGGAAACCATTGAGTATCTGATGAATGAGCTCAACTATGAAAACTATGAGGTACTGGTGTGTGACGATGGCTCCTATGATATGACCTCGGAAATTCTCGCCTCTCTCGCTTTCCGCTACTCGAACCTCAGAGTGCTTCATGTGGAGAAAAATAAGGGAAAAGCACACGCTTTTAATATTGGAATATCTTTTTGTAAGGGTGAATTCGTTCTTTCAAATGATGCGGATACTGTACCTGAGCCAGATGCACTCATCAAGTATATGAATTATTTCATGGATCCGGCTTATCAAAACTGCGCTGCCGTAACGGCCAATATGGATGTTCAAAACCGTTCACTCCTATTAGAAAAGTCGCAGACGGTTGAATTTTCATCCATTGTAGGGATTATCAAGCGAAGTCAATTAGGTCTTTTAGGATCTATGTATGCTTATTCTGGTGCCAATACAATGTATCGCAAAGCTGCTGTTTACGATGCGGGCCTCTTCCGTCAAGACAGGGCAACAGAAGATATTTCCATTGCTTGGGATCATCAGTTGAATGGCTGGCAAGCCTTGTTTGACCCCGATATCATGTTTTATATGAATGTGCCAAGCACTTTGGAAATGCTTTATAAACAACGGAAACGTTGGGCCAAAGGTGGAATTGAAGTTTATTTTACTAATTTTTTCAAGGTTTTTAAACATCCGTTAAAGCATATCAGTCAAGTGGTAATGATGATTGATCAAACGGGCTCTATCTTATGGAGTTTCCTTTATTGCTTTGGGCTTTTCTATATGCTCTTCCGTTTTTTCTGGTTAATACTCAGCCAGCAAACAGAAGCGCTGTTGCACTATGTTGACATGATATTTGTCTTTTACTCCTTTATGGCGATTGTGGGTTCATGGCAGCTTTTTGCAGCTTTAGTTATGGACAATCATGCCAAGAAATTGAAATATCTGTTCTTTGCGCCTGTTTATATGCTCTGGTATTGGCAGGTCAATACTCTGACCATCATCACAACTTTCATCCCAGCTCTAAAAGCAGTCATGGGACTTCAAGGTGAGGGAACTTGGGTAAGTCCAACACGTACCAAGATGAAAGATTAAAAAAGTAAAAGTACTTTACTAAGACATACAAATGTTGCCTTAGTGGGGTATTTTTTTCTTTTGTAGAAGCTTATTTTCAGTGATTTTTTAAAGTGTTCAGTTTTTCCTGGAGTAAATTTTCTTAAAATTGGTCTTCCTGTAAAAGTATATTCGTGTTAAAATGTAACCGTATTCAAAAAGGGGAGGAGGTCGTAATGAAAGGAGAAATTCCTAACAGCCAGCAGCGCAAATTTGTTATCTTGGAACGCTTAATGAATCAGGAACATTTGAGCTACAAGAAGCTTTCTGAGGAGTATTTTGTCTCAAGAAGCAGTATTGCCAATGATATATCATACATAAAAAAACTGCTGGGACCTGAAGAGATAAAAATGACCTTTGATAATTCAGGGACTTATCTCAAAGCTACCGAGGTACAATTTCAAAAAATAATAAAACAAATTATACTGGCTGCCTTATCAGACGAAAAAAGGAATTACTTTATCGATGATATTTTATTGTCACAGATATCCACCATTTTTTACCAACTTCTGAGAGAAAGAAAACTTGATATTTCGGAAAGTTATGGGCAAAATATAGTTGTTTCTATCGCTGTTATGGTACAGCGAGGGAAGGCGGGAAAGTACATCGAGATCCAAGAAAGGGATAAGTTAGAAGAACTGATATCCGGCTTTAATATTTATCCCTTTACCCATGATTTACTTCAAAAAATTGAAAATGCAGGAATTTACCAATTTTCTTTGGAAGAGGTTCAGCATCTTAGTCATATTATTGCAGGCAGCGGATGGAATATTTTCGAAAGTCAAGACAGTGTGCCCCTTAAGTTTCGTAAAGAAACTGAACGTTTTATAAAAAGAGTTTGTGAAAATATCGATATAGATATTTTCAGTGATATACGCTTACAAGAAGAACTTGCTGTCCATCTCTACCAACTTTTATTACGCACGGAGGCGCAAAATTCAGTACACAATCCTTTGACTGAGGAGATGAAAAAACGCTATCCTGCGCTGTACGGTATTGTCTGGTTAGCTTTGCAGGATTTTGATAAGCAATATCCGCTTGAACTCTCTGATGATGAATTAGGTTTTATTGTTATTCATTTTCAAGCAGCGATTGAACGTGTGAAAAGAGTAAATAAAATCTTGCTTGTCTGTCCAAATGGTGTTGGGGCAAGTTCTTACATTTCTGCCAAAATTGCTCATATTCTACCAAGTAGCACCAGTATTGAAACGGTATCAGTGACTCATCTAGAGAATGTTGATATGAGTAAGGTTGCATTTATTGTGACGACAATGGATTTGCCTAAGGTAGAAAAAGCAGTTGTCAAAGTTACGACCATGCTTACGGCTAAAGATATGAAAGCCATTATGAATCAATTTATAGATTTTATTGAGGAGGAAAAGAAGCAAGACTTACTGCTAGAAAATGTAAAAAAAGTGGATCTTTTTGATCACATTTATTTTTTAGACTTAAAGACTCGAGAAGAAGTTTTGAACTATCTGATTGCGCAGCATGAATTTGATGATGCCCATCAAAAAGCTAACTTTATGCTGTCACTCTGGGAGTCAGAAAAAATCGGAACCTATTTAGAAAATGGATTTGCTTTGCCACATGGTAGCCCAAAATATGTTAACAAGAAGAATATTTCGGCTGTAGTATTGAATAATCCAATCAGCTGGGGAGGAAAAGATGTAGATATTATAGTCTTACTTATGGTACCGGAAGATTATAAGACAATGGAACCTGTGATGAAGATGATTATCCGAGGGATGAGTGACAAGGAGTGGTTTATTTCTAAGATGATAGAAGAAAGGAAGGTTTAAATAGAATAAAAGTCATGAAAAAAAGAGAAAAAGAAATTTTCAATCCTTATATTCAATTCAAAGACAAGGTCGAAACCTGGCAAGAGGCCATACAGTGTGCTGCTCAACCACTTTTGGAAAACGGACTAATTGAAGAACGCTATATCGATGCGATGATTCAGAATGTGATTGAACACGGCGAGTATATTATACTCGTACCGAAAGTGGCTTTACCTCATGCACGTCCAGAGTCAGGTGCAAAGGGGACAGCAGTGAGCATTTTACGTTTAGAAAAGGCTGTAGCATTTAGCGAAACAGAGGATGTATCATTGATTATCTGTTTAGCCACCAGAAACAATACAGAGCATCTGGAACTGCTGACACAACTCTCTTCCTTGATTGATGATGAAGAAAAAGTGGAGTTATTGTTAGGAATTAAAGAAAAACAAGCTTTTATTGAAAAAGCAAATGAAATTATTCAGAAGGAGACTTAGAAGATGTTAAAAGTAATTACAGTATGCGGAAATGGTATAGGAAGTAGCAACTTACTTGCTATGAAAGTGAATCAAATTGCAAAGGCAAATGGAATCGAAGTTGATGCAAGACCAAGTGACTTTAACGCAGCGATGGGAGAAGCAGCTGATTTATTTGTTACGGTTGATGAATTTGCCAACCAGTTCCCTGAGGGGAAAAAAGTAGCAGTTGTACGTAGCTACGTGAATAAAAAACAAATTACAGAAGATGTTCTTCCTGTTTTGCAAGAGATTGTGGCAGAAAAAGAATAACTTCAATTGTCTATAAATAACTTTAGGAGGATTAAAGGTGATATTTTTAGAGTTTGTTAGAGATCTATTCAGTGAACCAGCGTTTCTGATTGGTATGGTGGCCTTTGTTGGTCTGCTTGCATTAAGAGCGCCGGCGCATAAAGTTATGACTGGAACTCTAGGTCCGATTCTTGGCTATTTGATGCTTGCAGCTGGTGCAGACGTTATCGTAGGGGCGATGGATCCCTTGTCCAAGATGATTGAAAAAGGTTTCAACATTACAGGAGTCATTCCAAATAATGAAGCGGTTGTCGCAACAGCGCAGGATATTTTGGGAGTTGAAACAATGTCCATCCTTATCGTTGGACTGGTAGTTAACCTCTTGATTGCTCGCATTACACGTTATAAATATATTTTTCTGACAGGACACCACTCATTCTTTATGGCTTGTTTACTTTCAGCTGTGCTTGGTGCTCTCGGTTTTAAAGGTGCAATGCTTGTGGCCACTGGGGGATTCTTTTTGGGAGCATGGAGTTCGATTTCTCCAGCGATTGGTCAAAGATATACTCTCAAGGTTACAGATGGTGATGATATTGCGATGGGGCATTTCGGATCAGTTGGATACTATATTTCGGCTTGGATTGGAGGACTAGTGGGCAAAGGCTCTAAATCTACAGAAGATATTCAAGTTTCGGAAAAATTTGGTTTTTTACGTAATACCACAATTTCAACTGCATTGATTATGATCATTTTCTATCTGGTTTCTGCAATCGCAGCTGGATCAGACTTTGTAATGACACTATCGGGTGGACAATCTCCTTACTTATTTGCTATCATTAGTGCCCTCAAGTTTGCTGTTGGAGTTGCCATTGTTTATGCTGGTGTTCGCATGATTTTACAAGACTTACTCCCTGCATTTCAGGGCATTGCTGAAAAGATTATTCCGAATGCTGTACCAGCAGTTGACTGTGCGGTATTCTTCCCTTACGCTCAAACTGCTGTAATCATCGGCTTTATCTCAAGTTTTGCTGCAGGATTGGTTGGTATGGCGATTCTGGGAGCTGTTGGAGGAGTGCTTATCATTCCAGGGCTTGTTCCACATTTCTTTTGTGGCGCGACAGCCGGTGTTTATGGAAATGCGACAGGAGGAAGACGAGGGGCTATCGTTGGTGCATTTGTCAATGGACTGGCAATCACCTTCCTTCCAGCATGGCTTTTACCAGTCTTGGGAAATCTAGGATTTGCTAATGCTACATTTGGTGATTTTGACTTTGGTACGATTGGTATACTTCTTGGTCGTGTTGGTGGAACATTTGGTCAAATGGGTATCTGGTTACTTGTAGCTTTTACTGTGCTTGTATTATTCCTCCCAAGCATCTTGAGACCCTCAAAACGTGCGATAAATAATGTTGAATTTGAAGGAGAAGAAAAATGAAATTTGATATTAAGATATATTCTGATGGAGCCGTAATTTCAGACATGCTGGCAATGAAAGAAAAAGGACTTGTAACGGGATTTACAACGAATCCCTCGCTCATGAAAAAGGCAGGGATTACGGATTACATAGCTTTTGCGCGTGAGGCCTTGGATAAGGTTGAGGGGTTGCCTATCAGTTTTGAAGTTTTTGGAGATGATTTTGAAACCATGGAAAAAGAGGCTCTCCTCATGGCTGAGTTGGGTGAAAATGTTTTTGTGAAAATTCCTATCACAAATACTTTAGGAGAATCCAGTGTACCGTTGATTAAAAAACTCTCTGCTCAAGGTTTAAAGTTGAATGTGACAGCTTTAATGACTGAAAAGCAGGTAGAAGATACGGTTGAAGCTCTTGCGCCAGGTACTGAAAATATAATTTCAGTCTTTGCAGGTCGCATTGCAGACACAGGGATTAACCCGAAACCTTTGATGAGAAAGGCGCTAGATATTTGCCGCCAAAAAGAAGGGACTAAACTACTTTGGGCTTCAACACGTGAAGTTTATAATATTATCCAAGCAGAAGAACTTGGGGCTGATATTATCACCGTACCACCAGCAATTCTCGACAAATTAAGCATGTATCATATGGATTTGGAACAACTTTCGCTTGATACTGTAAAAATGTTTAACAAGGATATAAAAACACTTGGCTTTACAATATTAGACTAGATTAAATCAGAAAACGCTTGAAAATTTTTCAAGCGTTTTTGCTTTGTGCTCATAATGCACAGCTATTCATCAGGAAATTCATTCCCTCTTTTTCAGATAATCAGAATAATATTCTTTAAGCAAATTGATGATTTGCTTACCTATTAAATAATAATCTTCAGTAGGAAGATTGGCTTGAGAAATGCGAAGTGTGCCACTCGAAGCTCCAAAACCTGTGCCATCCATTAAAACGACACCATTTTTATCTGCCAGATTGAGCAGAAACTCAAGGTAATCAAAGTTCTCCTCGAGATAAGTCCGGAATTTTTTACCAAAACGAATTTCAGCTAAATGGTAGATATCAACCAGCGTATAGTATTTGGCATTTTCTTTAGAATTATCAGGCTCTAATTTCATTGCTTTGAGCAAATCTTGATAGCGTTCATCGATAAGAGACTCGCAGGCCTCAAAGTAAGGATCCGTTTCCTTACGATGGATCAAGTGTGTGAAAGCAAAGAGCACTTCCATGATTTGCTGAGGTGTTGAGAGTCCAGCCGTATGGTAAAGCCCAACAGAACGAGAGTCAGCAACGATGCGTTCAATGAAAGGCAATTCTGCTGTATCATGAGTAACAATATCATAGCGTTTATCTAGCTTCTCAATGTCTTCAGGATCAAGTTCAGAAATGAGACGATCAAACACATTATCTTCTTGCATAGCAATAAGACCTAAACGCCAACCTGTTGCCCCAAACAGTTTTGAGAAAGAGTAAACCAAGATTGTATTATAAGGGACAACGCTGTAAACAGATTGGAAATCTTGGACGAAAGTTCCATAGACATCATCTGTAATAATAATCAAATTAGGGTTTTTTTCAACAGCACGTTTCAAGGCTTGAAGTGTTTCTTGATTGAAAGCTTTAGACCCTGGGTTTGACGGGTTTACTAAAAAGAACGCTTTAATATCAGGATCAGATAATTTTTCAATTTCTGTTTCTGGAATGTTCCAATGATCACTTTCATCAGAAGTTATGAGTGTTTCTACCAGGTTAAATTCGCTCAGTCCAGGCAACTGCAAATAAGGGGTAAAAATAGGTGTATTGATAGCAATTTTGTCACCAGGAACAACCAGTTTATTGCGCTTAAGCGAGTTGAAAATATAGACAATAGCTGCTGTTCCCCCTTCTGTCGGGAAAATCTGTGTCTTATCTTCGAGATGAACGCCATTATAGAGAATTTTCTCCATAAAACGATTCAGTATAATTTCTGTATTTTTCAAACAACGGCTGGGCACCGGATAGTTGTTTCCAATGGCACCATCGATAAATTCTTTAATCACTTCGTCAATATTGAGTTTGAGATCAATCTCGATATAGTCCATCACATCAATCAAAAACTTATCGATCTCATCATCATCGGGTTCTAGAAAGGCCTCAAATCTTTGCCCAATCCCCTTTAACGTCGTGTAACCAGCCATGTCGGCTTTTTCGATGGTACGAAGGGAGTCTTTGATACCAAATTCAATCAGACGATTGAAAGCCAGGCGTGCTTTTGTATTAATCCAGTTTGGATTACCACGTCCAGCATTTAAAAAGATATTGTCTTTCTTATTTTTTTCTGCCAGTTTAAGCATTTCAAAGCTGACTTCAAATGCTCCTAAACCAGTGTAGTCAGTAATGGTAACTTCTTTTTCCATATGTTCTCCCAGCTGAATTTATTGAACCTTTGCTATTAATTATAACATAATAAACAAAAACAATTTGACTAAAATAGTATAAAATGATAAAATTTCTGCTTGTTTTTTGTTACAATAGAACGATATGAGTTTTTTTGAATCCGAGAATATCTGACTTTTTCCATCCAACTTCTCTTATTCAATATTTTGGGACTCTTGACTCGAGAAATTAGGAATAGGAGATAGACTTGGAACAAGTAAGGGGCTTAAACAGAATATGAAGAGGAATAAAAGTGAGTAAAAATAAAGCAACAGCAGCTTATATCCATATCCCTTTTTGTTCACATATTTGTTATTACTGTGATTTTGCTAAAGTTTTGATGACGGGCCAACCTGTCGCGGACTATATTGATGAGCTGCTTAAAGAATATGATTCTTATCAAATTACAAGTTTAAAGACGCTCTATGTCGGTGGTGGAACCCCAAGTGTTCTGCCTGCTGACCAGTTAGAAAAGCTCTTAACCCATTTGACGAAAAACTTGGATTTGGGTGAACTTGAAGAATTCACAGTAGAGGCCAATCCTTCTGATTTGACAGATGAAGTTCTTGCTGTGTTGGCAAGCTCACCAGTTAATCGAATTTCCCTTGGCGTACAATCTTTTGATGACAAGTTGCTGAAAAAGATTGGTAGAACGCATACAGAAGCTCAAGTTTACAGAGCTATTGAGCGTTTGAGTGCTGCAGGTTTTGAAAACATCACTATTGATTTAATCTATGGTTTACCCAACCAAACAATGGAGATGGTCGAAAGAGATGTGAAGAAGTTTTTGGATTTGAATCTGCCTCATGTCGCATTGTACAGCTTGATTTTGGAAGACCATACCATATTTATGAATCGTCAACGTCGAGGGCATTTACGTTTGCCTTCTGATGAACGCAATGCAGATATGTATGAGTACATTGTTGATACACTTACATCCAATGGTTATTCTCATTATGAAGTGTCAAACTTTGGAAAAATAGGTTATGAAAGTAAGCATAACTTGACTTACTGGGACAATGCTGAATATTACGGTATCGGAGCCGGAGCCTCAGGGTATTTGGATGGCATCCGCTATAAAAATCACGGTCCGATTCATCATTATTTACGTGAAGAAAACAAAAGAGTCAATGAAGAAATTTTAACACGTAAAGAGATGATTGAAGAAGAGATGTTTCTGGGCTTACGTAAGAAATCAGGAGTCTCTAGGGAGAGATTTCAGGAAAAATTTAAGCAAAAACTTGAAGATGTCTATGGAATGATTATTCAAGACTTGATTGCCCAAAAGTTACTTTTTGAAGCTGAAGGTCGTATTCAAATGACAGAAAAGGGCTTTGAATTAGGGAATGAAGTGTTTGAACGCTTTCTTTTAGATTAAGTATGCATTTGAGAAAAAGATTACGTCAATCTATGTTACAATGGTGTGAATGAAGAGTAAAAATAGTAATATGAGAAAAAAACTTACCCCTCTAGCAACTGTTATTATTGCTGGGATTTTTACTGCCTTAGTCTTTATTTTTGGAAATTTGCGTTATCAAGTTCCTGAGGCAGTAGCCACAAATCACAACAAGGAAGAAACAGTAGTTGTAAATAAATTATTGGCAAATAACGAAGTTGATTTAAACAGGTTTGCTGTAGATGTATCTGCCTGGCAACGTCCTGAAGATATTGACTATAATTTGATGAGCCAAGAAATTATTGGAGCTATCGTGCGTGTCCAGACTGGAAAGTCGAGTAAAGACAATGCAGCTGCCTATAAAAATGGTGAAGATAGACAGTTTAAAACACATATAACAGAATTACAAAAACGTGGTGTACCTGTTGCTGTTTATGCATATGTAAATGGGAAAAACATTGAAGAAATGAGGGAACAAGCTCGTTTATTTTATGAACGCGCACATCCTTTTAATCCAACCTACTATTGGCTTGATGTTGAAGAAGTGAGTATGAATAATATGAGCGAGGG
Source organism: Lactococcus garvieae (assembly GCF_016758115.1). GTDB lineage: Bacteria > Bacillota > Bacilli > Lactobacillales > Streptococcaceae > Lactococcus > Lactococcus muris. The sequence goes on along the minus strand of NZ_WIVG01000012.1, from coordinate 13,852 downwards.
AGTTGAAGCCTTCCGTACAGAACTTGAGAAGCTGGGTGTAAAGAATATTGGGATATATGCACAAGATTGGTTCTTAAACGATCACAAGATTGATTCAAGTCATTTTAGCTCCATTTGGATGGCTGACTATGGTAGAAATACCGGTATGTGGGACAGCTCTCCTAAAACAACTTTAAGTTATGATATGCACCAGTTTACAGACCGTGGGCGCCTTTCTAGCTATGGTGGACACTTGGACTTGAACCTAATTCGTACTCAGGAGCAGTATGACAAACTTTTTAGAAATCCTCAATAAAGCAAAGACAAAAGAAAAGCAGACGGAAGTCTCTTTTCTTTATGAGCTTTTAGAAGTAATGAAAAATTGAGCAATATGAATGAGAAAGGTATAAAAATAGGAATAAGAATGGCAAAGAAAAAACAAATAAGACTTAAGGCAAGTGCAGGGATTCTTGGTACAATTGCCATTCTTGGATTAGGTTTCCTCAAGGCAAATCCAGAAATTTTATCCACGGTTTCCGGCATATCTTCTCAGAATCAGCTAAAACAAAGTCAACAACTGAAAAAGTTTAGTAAAGTTGACTTTGGAAGTATTGAGGACAAGGTTCCTACACAGTCACTCGCTCAATCTGTTCTAACGCCCTCGATTAAAAAGAATTTAAAAGGAGCGGTTACTTATAATGGAGCAGGTGCTTTCATTATAAACGCTAATAAGACAGAGCTTAACGCAAATGTAAACAGTGCGCCATATGTACAGCTGGCGAGTCAAGATAGTTTGGGTCGCCCTAGGCTGGCAAATGCTTTACTGAACAAGAGCAGCCGTCAATATAAAAAACGTACAGAAACATCAGGAGCAGATGGAAAGTCCAATGCAGCAAAAATAAATCCTGTTGGCTGGAAACAACTGATGATTCCAGAAGGTCCGTATACAACACTCTATAACAGAGGCCACTCCATTGGCTATGCTTTGGCTGGAAACATTAAAAGTTTTGATGCTTCGGAGGCAAACCCTAGAAATATTAGCACCCAAACATCCTGGGCTAATCAGTCCAGTAATGGGAATGATGAAAATACAGGGCAAAACTATTATGAGGGTTTAGTGCGTAGAGCGCTAGACAAGAACAAAACGGTACGCTATCGTGTTGAACCACTTTATGAAGGAAATGACTTGGTTCCTTATGGTACACATATGGAAGCAAAATCCAAGGATGGCAGTTTAGAGTTTAATGTTTTTATTCCAAATGTACAGCCAGGAGTTCAGATTGATTATTCCACTGGAAAGGGAACGTTGATGCGGTAAGAAGATATAAAAAATGTAGGGACACTGGTGAACGGGTCTCTACATTTTTTATATCTTCTTAAAAAGGAAAAATTAAATTTTATCGTATTGATCTAAGCCATAGCTTTCAATCATTTGGATGAGTTTTTCAGTATAGGCAGGGTCAGTTGCATAACCAGATGTTTGAACGGCTCGAGCAGCTTCTTTGTAATTTTTAGCAGCAAGGACACTCGCATATTGTTGGGGATTCCATGTTGTTCCTTTGGTAAAAAGATAAGCATGTCCTTCTACGGAGTCCTTCCAACTGTCATAAACGCGAAATTGCGCTTTTACAGTAATCCATTGGTTATTTTCAAACTCCTTTGTTTCCAGAGTGACAGTTGGAACGTTACCATAAGCCTTTATCCCAAAAATATTGTAATACTTGGCAGCAAGTCCACTTTGCCCAAAATCACTTTCCAGAGCTGCTTGAGCAAGGGTTAGAGAGGCAAGTACATTATATTTTTTCTGTGATTCTTGAGCGTAAGGAGCAATTGTGCGGATGAAGTTATATTCGGTAGTAGTTTCAACTTGTGTGGCAAGTTCAGTCGTATTTCGATTGTCGCTTGTATGCATGGTTCTGAAAGCCAAAAGAAGCACTGCAATAAACAGAAAAATCAAAAACTGTAAAATAAAACGAAAGAAATTTCGAGGTTTAGAAGAGGTTCTTCGGCGATTTTTATCATATGTCATGGAACTAGTATAACAAAAAAGTAACAATCTGTGTGCAAAGATGCAAAGATATTGTAATCTAAAAAGACTAATAGAGGGGATCTTTTGAATGTAGGACGATGAAAAAGCTAATATTTAGCGGGTGTAGACATTATCTTCCATTTTTTTCCTTAATAGACTGTGTTTGGAACTGTGGAAGAGGGAGAAGCGATGTTAGACGGCGAAGAAGTTCTTGACGGTAGTCAGAGCGCCCCACAATAAGTGTCATCTTACTGAAGATATAACAAGACAGAAGAGTGACTGCAAAATTTGGTAACGTGAGATAAGTTAGAAGAGAAAGGCTCAGAACAATGACATCACCGCTAAATAAAACCTTATCAACCTTGAAGCTCCATTTTTCTTCCAGAATACGCCCCAGAAGTAAAGTTCCGCCAAAAGTTCCTTCAGATATGACAACCAAACCAGCTGCTATTCCGGATAAAAGACCATCAAAGAGACCGGCGAAGATAATATTAGAAAACTGGATTCCCGTGACTCCGGCAGCTTCGAAGATAATCATCCAGATACTCATGGCAGCAGCTCCCGGAATGCTGAGGAGAATTTCTCGTGAAGAGAGGTATTTTCGACCAAAGATAAAGAGAGGAATGTTGACGAGAAGGAAAGTTATAGCGGGATTAATCCCAAAGACAAAGTCCATCAGTACGGAAAAACCGGCGACACCATTGCTGGCCAAGCGGTTGGGAATTACAAAAAGTTGTACAGAGAGGACATAAAGCCCTACCCCGATAAGTAATATCAGTAAATCTCGTATAAAATATTTATCTATTTTCACGTTTAAAAGTGTCATGCTTTCTCCTTAACTGTTCGTTATTTCTAAGATACTTATGAATTTTCGAATAAAATAATTTCATATCAGACTGTAGACAAAATCTTTCTACTAAAGAGTGCTTCTTTCTTGATAGATGAAGTGTCTTTTAGCCCTCTTTGGAGCTGCCAAGAAAGCATTCAACCACAGTTGGGAGCTTTCGCTTCCACGGACGGTCTGTAAGTAAAAACTGTGACATATCCTACCAGTAGAAAACTTTCCTTGCATGCGAGTCTGTTCGTTTTGATCATGTCTTTTGGGCATTAATGTTTAGTTTATTGCCCTTCCGCTGTATTTCTTATTAATTTTAAACGGAGTACCTTGTTTTAGTGTTGTAACCTTTATTATTACATTTGAAACTTAAGCAGAACTGTAATTACGACAGGAGCAGTATTCTCATTGGCTCAGGGCAACTATAAAATCATTTTTATTAAAAACAGGGGAATTTTAATTTTTTAGCTTGATTTAAGCAGTGGAAGATATAATAAAAGCATTCCAAATAATACTCTTTTTTGTAACATCTTTAGATTCTCACCATGGTGGGGATCTTTTTTGTGGTATGAAAATGTAAATTTCATGCTTGGTTTTTTGAAACTTCTCGAAGTCTAGATTTTCTTTTAAAACTGGCAGATACAGCCCTCATTAGTAGCAAGGATACCTTTAAGAGGGGAAGCTCTGTCAGGCTGTGGTATAATTATCAGATGAACTACGAAAATTATATCTGGGATTTGGGCGGAACTTTGCTCAACAATTATGAAAGTTCCAGTCACGCTTTTGCTGCGACGCTTTGGCAAAAGGAAGAACGGGTTGTCTTGCATGATGAGGTTTATGCTGCTCTTAAGGTGTCAACAGCATATGCCATTGAACAATATGCTGGTCATATTCCAGGATTTCTAGCTGCATATAGAAGATTAGAAGCAGAAGGATTAGAGAGGCCAATTTTATTTGAAGGTGCAACGGAGCTTTTGAAAAATATTGTCACTCAAGGCTATAAAAACTTTATGATTTCACATAGAGATAAGCAGGTTATTACTATACTGAACGCAGCACATATTTCTCAGTATTTCACTGAAGTAGTAACAGCAGATGATGGCTTTCCTCGTAAGCCAGCACCAAATTCTATCAATTACCTATTGCAAAAATATAATTTAAATCCGAAGAAAACAGTGATGATTGGGGATCGAGTGTTAGATATCGAAGCTGGACAGGCTGCGGGCGTTGATACGGTTTTCTTTGATCGTCATCAAGAATGTTCATCGGCAACGAAAAATATCAAAAAATTAACAGAGCTTATGGAGTGAAGTAGATTATGTTGAATACCTTTCTTATTTCTAATGAAAAGGCAGTAGGACCTGGTTTTGGCTTATTTAGTGCCGATCATTTATTTGCCTTAGCTTTATTAGCACTTCTCAGTTTTATACTGACGCGTACATATGTCCGAGCGAATGATACTCAGCGAAAAAAACTTCGCTTAGCTATTGCTTCCTTTATTCTCTTAACAGAAATTATTAGAGACCTTATTTTAGTGATGACAAGCCAGTTTGAATATGCCAGCTTACCCTTCCAACTTTGTGGGCTTGGAATTTTTATTATCGCCTATGATTCAGTACATTCAACTAAAACCAGTCGTGAGCTGCTGTACAGTTTGACTTTGCCCGGAGCAGCTTTTGCCCTTTTAACTCCTAACTGGGTAACAAATAATTTTGTTAACCTTTTCGTATGGCAGAGTTTTCTGATTCATTGTTTGTTAATAACTTATGTTTTGATGCGTTTAATGGCTAAAGAGATTGTTCCTCACTGGCGCAATTTATGGCGTCCTACACTCTTCTTAATGATTGTAGTACCATCTGTGCGTTCTTCAACCAGATTTGGAACCAAAACTTTTTCTTTCTCAGAATACCGGTTCCTGGTAGTCCACTTGAGCCACTCTATAATATTTTTGGTTCTTACTATATTGTAGGACTGATTGTGACTGTCTTAATTTTCTGGACGATTATTTACCTGCCTTGGTCATGGAAAAGCTTTTCAAAAATACATGCTAATTAAGTTGTGTATTTTCTCACGTAGCGAATCAGAAATGGCTTTAGGCTGCTCTTTTTCTATGTTTTTTTATACTGATTATCAAGCTTGTATATATCGCGCTATATAGTAAAAAAGAGCAGATTATGCTATAATTATAGACAAGTATTTTCAAAGAAATGAGATTATTTTGAACGAAGAAAATAAAGAACAAATTGAAAAAATGGTCGAAGAATATGATGCCAGTCAGATTCAAGTCCTAGAAGGACTTGAAGCTGTTCGTATGCGTCCTGGGATGTATATTGGTTCAACCTCAAAAGAGGGCTTACATCATTTGGTGTGGGAGATTGTTGATAATTCTATCGATGAAGCACTTGCCGGATTTGCTAGCCATATTGAGGTGTTTATTGAGCCTGATAATTCTATCACAGTTGTGGATGATGGCCGAGGAATTCCTGTAGATATTCAAGAGAAAACAGGTCGTCCAGCTGTTGAAACAGTTTTTACCGTGCTCCATGCTGGAGGTAAGTTTGGTGGTGGCGGCTATAAAGTTTCTGGCGGCTTGCATGGTGTTGGTTCTTCCGTTGTTAATGCCTTATCAACACAGTTAGACGTAACAGTTCATAAGGAAGGGCAAAAGTATTACCAAGAGTATCGCCGTGGTGTAGTTGTGGCAGACTTGGCAGTTGTCGGTGAAACAGATAAGCGTGGTACGACTGTTCACTTTACGCCAGACCCAACTATTTTTACTGAGACACAAGTTTTCGATTATGAAAAACTAGTAACACGTGTCCGGGAATTGGCTTTCTTGAACCGAGGGTTACGCATTTCTATCACTGATAAACGTGAAGGACAAGAAGACAAACATGCCATGTTTCACTATGAAGGTGGTATTCAATCTTACGTTTCATTCATTAATGAAAATAAAGAAGTTATTTTTGATACACCTATCTATACAGAGGGGGAACTGGATGGTATCACTGTAGAAGTTGCCATGCAATATACCGGAACCTATCACTCAACAATCATGTCTTTTGCCAATAATATTAATACGCACGAAGGCGGAACTCATGAACAAGGTTTCCGTACAGCTTTAACGCGTGTCATTAATAACTATGCCAAAGCTCAAAAACTCCTCAAAGACAATGAAGAAAATCTGACAGGGGACGATGTACGTGAAGGCTTGACAGCTGTTATTTCCGTGAAACACCCGAATCCACAATTTGAAGGGCAAACCAAAACAAAACTGGGAAATAGTGAAGTGACGGGTATCGTCAATAAACTTTTCTCGGAAGCTCTACAGACGTTCATGTTAGAAAATCCTCAGGTAGCTAAGAAGATTGTTGAAAAGGGTATTCTTGCAAGTAAGGCACGTATTGCAGCTAAGCGTGCGCGGGAGGTAACTCGTAAAAAATCAGGCCTGGAAATTTCTAACCTCCCTGGTAAACTTGCCGACTGCTCATCTAATGATCCTGAACAAACAGAACTTTTTATTGTCGAAGGAGATTCGGCTGGAGGTTCTGCAAAATCTGGACGTAATCGTGAGTTCCAAGCGATTTTACCTATTCGAGGTAAAATCCTAAACGTGGAAAAAGCAACAATGGATAAAATTCTGGCAAATGAAGAAATCCGTTCTCTTTTTACGGCTATGGGTACAGGCTTTGGTGCAGACTATGACTTGTCAAAGGCACGTTATCATAAACTGGTTATTATGACTGATGCTGACGTGGATGGTGCGCATATTCGTACGCTTTTGCTCACACTCTTCTATCGTTATATGCGTCCAGTAGTTGAAGCAGGCTATGTTTATATCGCTCAGCCTCCAATTTATGGAATTAAGGTAGGATCAGAAACAAAAGAATATATCCAGCCTGGTGAGAACCAAGAGCGAGATCTTAAGCTTGCGCTTGAAAAATGGTCGCAAGGACGTGCCAAACCAACAGTACAACGTTATAAAGGTTTAGGAGAAATGGATGATCACCAGCTTTGGGAAACAACTATGGATCCTGATGCGCGTTTGATGGCCCGCGTTTCTGTTGAGGATGCCGCAGAAGCAGACAAGATTTTCGATATGCTTATGGGAGACCGTGTGGAACCACGTCGTGAATTTATTGAGGCGAATGCCCAATACTCAACTATTGATGTATGATAGATTAAAAAATCTGGATTAAAGTAAAAATCAACAAAAAGTGCTTACCCACATGCAGAGCAACTTATGGGTAAGCACTTTTTGTTTTGAACTTTTAGCTTTTTACATGTTCCTTTTCTCTCTTGCCTGGCAAGTTTAGCATTTTTTCTTTAAGATAAGGTACAGTACTGTAACCATAGCCTGATAAAAGAGTGAAAACAGGTATTGCCTGTATTAAATAACGGCTTCTTCCTCCCTCAAATAATAATAAGAACATCATTAATCCAATCATGGCTAGGAGCAACCACATTATCTTGAAATCATATTTTTCTTTTAAAGTTGAAAGCAATATACCTAAAACCATAATAATATATATTATTTGGGAAAAAAATCTATAGACAAAAGTATTTTCTCCGTTTTGATAACCCGGTCCGTTATCATCTGTATAAATGAAACTTCTCAAAAATTCTCCAAATTTTGAATGGATAAAAGGAGAAAGTTTTTCACTGTCATTAAGGTTTGATTTCACCATAAACCCCGTCCTACCTCCGCCATCAGCTCCCCAAGCGTAGGTGCCATCATGTGTATTTTTATAATATTTTCCATATAAAAATTGGACGTATCCCACAACTCCTAACTTCTTAAGCCTCTGTTTGATTACTTCAATATTGACTTGTTTCTTTTCTTTGGCAGTTTTTGCTGATCGTGTAAGGTTCACGTCTGCTTTATTGTACATACCATTTTTAGATAAACCCAGCATCATAAAATGTGTTGAAGGAAATTCTTTATCTTTATCAAAGTGAACAATTGTTTGATGATTTACATATACTTTCAAAGGTGCTGCAAATAGCAAGGCTCCAATGAAAAATACTGCTAAAGGGATGAGCAAGGTTTTTATTTTCGTGCATTTAAGTGCAGAAAGCAGAAAATATGCTATCACAAAAATAATCGCTGAGGGTTTTAAATAATAAGCTACAGCGCTAGAAAAACCAGCTGCTAGTAAATAGGCAAATCTATGTAGAGGTTCGGTATTCTTTTGATCCCACTTGCTCAGAAAGAACATACCTAAAGCAACACAAGGCAATACAAATGTATCGCTATAGGTATTTAAAAGCCAAGGAGTAAAGCCCAGCGTTGCCATAAATATCAATGTACTGTATCTCGCTGCACGTTTTCCAAATAGTGTTCTCGCTGTGAAGAACGAGATTATTATTGAAAAATCAATTGCTATAATATTTAAGACTTGTAAAGCTGTTAAACTATGAACGACTTTCATTAATAGGAAAAGTAAAAAATTATTAGGATACATTTGTAAATAGGGTGATTTTTCAATATTTAGATCCCCTACGGCATGATGATAGAGTCCCCAGATGTCATAACCCGCAAGTCCTGAAGCGAATAAAAGAATGATGATTTGAAAGAAGACCATTATTCCAAACAGTGCGAATAAATGATTGGTTAAAAATTCTATAGAAATAATTCCCCATTTTTTAAGTTCACTTCGCTTTAAATATGCTACGGTCATGATAATTAAGGCGATTATGAAAATATAGCCTCCATTTTTGGAGAAGACTTTATCTATCGCAAAATTATCTGATCTCACAGCATTAAAAAGCCAAAGGGCGCTAAATAGAAAGGCTAGTACGAATATTGCTTTATTTATAAACTTGTCTAACTTATCTTTATATACTTTTTTTATCACTTTAATCTCTTTCCTTTTATTTTTGACATTGGCTTTGCTTTTAAGTTATACAGGGTTCAAATAATTGGAGTATGCCCTGTCTGCGCCTTCTTAATAGTCTATCAATTACATGATTTTTAATTCTGTGTACAGTATAGCACAATATTCAGTCATTATCATCTGCTCATTAGCTGTAACATCATATATTTTATAAATGCCTAATCATGCAAATGGAGTAAAGAGCAATCCATTTAAAATCTAGTGTCTGTCATGTATTTATCCGACATTTTGGAGAAGTTATGCTACAGGTAAAAAATTAAAGTCTTTGACTTTAACTACTGCTGTTTTTCACACTCTTGCAAAATATTGCTTCTAGCCAGAAGGGGTGAATTTTTTATATTAGGACTTGAGATACCGCTTTCATTTTGCTATAATAGAATTATCCAGTAGGATACTCCTTATAATTTTTAGCTCTTTGCTTATGCAAGGAGATTTTTATTTTTACAAAGTGTTTGTTTAGAATAGTCCTCATTTATGGAGGGCTATTTTTTCGCATACATTTTTTTAATGATGGAGTGAAGAAAAGTCTTCCATTGCCAGTATGCTTTCACAAAGAGTAAATTATTGACAATTTATTATAAAGAGAATATAATACTAACAGTATTAAATAATTAACAGTGTTAGAGATGAGGGGTATGGATTACAATCAAGCAGCAGAAACTTTTTTATCTTGTGTAAAAAATCGAAGTAAAACTGAAGTTATGAGCCGTTTTAATAAATACGCGCATGGTGAAAAATTGGTTTTGAGGGAGTTATACAAAAATACGGGCTCACCTGTTTTACCCAGTGATATAGCTAAACAAACCAGTATGAGTACGGCTAGGATAGCGACTATCCTCAACAATCTTGAGGAAAAGGGACTTGTTACACGGGAGATTTCCCGTCTCGACCGTCGGAAAATTTTGGTCGCAATTACAGCCAAAGGGCGAGAAGAAGCAGAACGATCAAGAAAAGAAGCCATCAGTCGTATTGCAAAAATTCTGGAACGAATGGGTGAGGAACGCACCAAAAGCTTTATTGATAATGTCCAACTCTTTTTTGACTTAGCAATGGAAATATTCGAGGAGGAAAATGAAAAAGTATGATTGAGGAACGAGTAAAAGGTCAGCCACTTGATAGGCAGGGGAGTCCTTTTAATCGGGGAATTATTCTTACACTTATTTTGGTAGCCACTTTTGGAGGGATGCTCATGCAAACCTCACTGGGAACAGCGATGCCCACATTAATGAATGATTTTAACGTTTCGTTAGCTACAGGACAGCAGGCCACCACATGGTTTTTATTGGCAAATGGTATTATGATTCCTGTATCTGCCTATTTGGCAACAAAATTTTCAACACGTTGGCTGTATTTAATTGCCTACGCAATCTTGTGGGTAGGGATGTTTGCAGCTTATTCAGCACCAACATCAGCATGGAATGTTTTTCTGGCTGCTCGTATCTTGCAAGCAATCGCTGTTGGGATTTCAATGCCGCTGATGCAGGTTGTTCTAGTCAACATGTTTTCACCAAAACAAATGGGAGCAGTCATGGGAACCATGGGACTTGTTATTGGTCTTGCTCCAGCTATTGGTCCAACCTATGCTGGCTGGATTTTGGATAAAAATCATGTTATTTTAGGCTTTACTTTAGAACAATCATGGCGAACAATTTTTTTAATTCCCATGCTTGTTATCACGATTTGTTGGGTATTGATGCTGATATTTATGCGGGATATCGTACCAAATCGTGATGTAAGTTTGGATTTTCTCTCATTATTAGAGTCAGTTCTTGGTTTTGGTCTTTTTTTATGGGGCTTTACTAACGTTGCAAGTGATGGGTGGGATAACCTTCAAACGGTTATTTTACCAATCATTGCAGGTGTTGCTATTATCGCCATATTTGTGCGCCGCCAATTGCATATGAAAAATCCTTTTTTAGATGTTTCCGTATTTAAAAATAAACAATTTGCTTTAACAACAGTTGTTATGGCGCTTTCGATGATGGCTATGATGGGTGTTGAGATGATGTTGCCTTTGTATATGCAACAAGTGCACGGTCTCTCACCTTTGAGTTCAGGTTTGACACTCTTACCTGGTGCCTTGATGATGGGGATTGTGAGTCCACTTGCGGGAGCTGCCTACGACAAGGTGGGAGTTAAACGCTTAGCTCGTGTTGGCTTTACAATTTTAGCTATTGGTACAATACCATTTATATTTTTGACAACAACGACTCCTGAGCATTTTATTACAGTTCTTTATGGTTTACGGATGTTTGGTATTGCCATGGTTATGATGCCTTTAACTGCATCAGCCATGAATGCCTTAGCACGTGAGCAATCTGCGCACGGTACTGCAGCAAACAGTACAGCACGCCAAGTAGCCTCAGCTGTTGTTGTAGCGCTCCTAAGCTCCGTAACTCAAAATATAATTACTCATTCACAACCCGCAGCAAGCTTAAAAGATTCAAATCCACTTGCTTTTGCAGGCGACATGTTGGAGGCGATGCTTAAAGGTTATCATGCATCTTTTGCCCTTGGTTTATCTTTTGCTCTTTTTGGGCTGATTCTTTCATTTTTCCTTCAAGGGCATGTTGCAAAAGGAAAAAAAGAAGTAGGGGGTGTAAAATAGTGATTATCATCTTTATTATTTTATTTGCACTTTCAACTTTTTTTGGATTTATGTATATCAATAAAGAGGTTTGGCGTGCTTTTGTAGGTGGACTCTCTTTGCTTTTACTCACAATATCTGTTATGCTTCTGACACTGCATATCAAAGACAATTGGGGGATGGAAAAAAGAACATCAACAGAGACAAAAATAATCTACACCGCAGGTCCCCTTGATGTTGGATTTGGAATGCTCCTAAAGTCAGAAATTGGTAAAGCTACTCATAACTATGTGCTGGTCTACCGTACAGATGAAAAGGATAAAGAACCGGTCGCTCACTTCCAGCCCGACGAAAAGCATTTGGTTGAAACTTTGAAAAAAACTGCAGACTATAAACGGACAGATGACTCAGAAGCTAAGCTTGTGATAAGAACAGTAAAATGGCAATTTAAAAATAGTTTTATGAGACTTCTTTTTGGTATCGGTAACGAAGAGGGCAAACTTGTTTCTGAACATGCACGTGCTTATGTACCTAAAGATACTTGGCTGGTCTTGACACAAGAAGAAGCGAAAAAACTGCAGGCGGCAGCACCAGCGATGCGAGCAAAATTTGAAGCATTTTTAAAGGCTAATCCAATACAAGCGAGAGAAGTGATGGAACTGCAAAAGAGCAATCCAGAGGAGTTTGCGAAGCTCCAAGTCAGCCAAATAAAAGAGCAGCTTGGCTTTAAAGAATAGCTAGAAAGTCTGGGGACTTCAGACTTTTTTTATTTATGTTATCCGGCAGCATTTGTAACTCAAATGTAATATTTTTGCTCTATAAATACTGTAAAATAGTGAACATAGAAAGGTTGGTATTATAAAAGTGAACTCTGAGAGTAGAAAAAGAATCAGGAACTTGGTGATTGGTGCTCTTCTTACGGCTTTAGGGATTTTGATTCCGATGATTATGCCGGCAAAGATTGTTATTGGGCCAGCTTCATTTACCCTTGCTTCACATGTGCCAGTTATGGCCGCAATGTTCTTTAGCCCTTATTTAACAGCTCTTGTAGCTGTTGGCACAACACTTGGTTTCTTTATTAGTGTCCCGGTTCCCCTTGTTTAGATGCGTGCGGCAACCCACATTGTAGTGATGACTGCCGGCGCTTGGTTCTTGAAAAAGAATCCAGATGTAGTTGACAAAAGAGCTAAACTGCAAGTTTTTAATCTTATTTTGGCCGTTTTCCATGCAGGGTTAGAAGCATTGGTAGTTTTAGCCTTTTACCGTATTGGTTTTGCGGAGTTTAACCCGCAAGCCTTGAATAGCTTGCTTATGCTTGTCTTCTTTGGGGGCATTGTTCATAGCTTTGTTGATTTCAACCTTGCCTTTGGACTATGCAAGATGCTCAATAAAATATATTTTGTTGATGTCTTTAAAAATGCAAAATTAAAATCTTTGGCAGAATAAAGGCAATAAAAGTGTTCGAAAATGAGTACTTTTTGACATAGTCTTCCTCAAATCCATGTGGTATAATTAAGAAGTTATGGAAAAATTATCAGATACGGAAATATACACATGGGAATTTTTAGAAGAAAACAAGTCTAAAGTCCAACTGATGTCGATTACTCAAATTGCGGAAGAGGCACATGTCAGTACAGCAACAATTGTGAGAACGCTCAAAAAAAGAGGCTTTGATGGTTTTGCGGATTTTAAAAACTTTTTAAAACGTAATAAAAATGGAAGTAATGGCGAAGAAAACAAAATTCTAGGTCTATCAGACGAGGCAAATCAATATATTTTTAAGAACTTGGTTGAAGTTTCTCGGACGATCGGTTTGCTTAATCCTGCTCAATTAGAAGCCATATCAAAAGCATTGGTTGAAGCGAATATGATTATGACAGTAGCACGTGGTGCAAGTGAAGCTGTGGCAGATGATATGATTCATCGCTTTCAGACTTTAGGCAAAAATGCGATTAGTCGTTATTATGATGATATGGAGATGTACGCTGAAAAACTCACTCAAGCGGATCTGATGCTTATTGTCTCTTCGACTGGTGAAGAAAAAATAATTATTTCAGCAGCTAAAAAAGCAAAGAAAAAAGGAGCCAAGGTAGTAGTGTTTACGAGTAATCATCGTAGTCAGCTGGCTCGGATAAGTGACTATCATCTTTTGGCCTACCAAAGCAAGCTGGAAAAAGAAGAACTTTACGGTGATGCGGGAAGTATTTTGTCTTTGGAAGTTGTATGCCGCATAGTCGTAGATATGTTTACTATTTATAGAGCACAGGGAACCATCAGACAAAAAGAAAGTTCACTATAGCTAGTGTTATAGAAATAAAGCAGGGACCCAAAGTCCAAAATAAATAAAAATCGCTCGAGAAAGGCAAATAGAAATGCCGTGGTTGAGCGATTTTTTTGTCAGCCTTGGCTATTATTAGTTGAATTTTCACTTCTAGACCGCTTCTTTTCTCATGTCTTCCAGAAGAGAGAAACAAGCAAATAGCTAAACCACCCACCCTTTTCTCATCAAACACTCATTTCATTTG